>CAZZDT010000860.1:0-2507 GCA_964652435.1 uncultured Bdellovibrionales bacterium | reverse complement strand
AGCCGGTCATCGACGACTTTGACCGCAGTGACGTTGATGATTTGGCCACCTTGGGTGAAGTGGTTCTTCAGTACATCGATTTTAATACCATCGCGCCGCCAGGTACTCCATTTGCGCAGGATCCGTTGAACCCAACATCATGCAGCTGGCTCGAGTTCACCAGTGACACAGCTTATTGGGTAGGCCGTGACACCAATGCGAACCGACAAATCAATGTGAGCGGGCCTTGGATCAATTACATGAAAGCCATCGATGGCGGTATGGAATTGAGCATGACGGTGTCCGATTTTGATTTTCCTATTTATGCCTATGGCGCGCTGATTGTTTGCGCGGGCATCAGTGGCGTTGGCCCTGCTGAAATCGGTGTCAACGGTTGGGTTGGCCTAAGCAATGCCGATGTGGACGCAACCCTTGATATCGATTTGGTCAATGGACAACCGAAGGTAGAGCTGAGCTCTCTTAACGTTCAGACCTCTGGTCTCTATGTAAACCTCGATTGCGGCATTCTCGACTTTCTTTGCGATATCGTTACGGACATTGTGGTTCCCTTGGTGGAAGACCAGCTGGTGGATGCCATTTCCGATGCGTTGCGAGATACGCTTTCCGATACCATGGAAGATTTGCTCAGTGGTTTCATTTTGGACAATGGCTTCGACATTCCGGATCCAATCAATATGACCTTGAATGTAGCCAGTGCTCTTGATCATGCTGAATTTCAGGGCTCGTTTAACGGCCAAGAGGGCTACGGTGAGATTGGGCTAGGAACTCAGCTTTACCCAAGTACCCAGGGGGATTCGATTCCGGATTCGGCCCGCGGTTCACTCAAGCGCGACAGTGCTATGCCGCTCTTTAGTCGTAACGATTATAATTTCGGTATCGGTTTGAAGGACGAATTGGTCAACCAAGTTCTCTGGGCCATGTGGTATGGGGGCGGCCTAAGCTTTGATAACTTGCTCTCAACCCTGGGTGACCTCGCAGCGGGGGGTGACGACGATTTCAGTGATGTCTTAAGCTTATCTTTCAATGCTGAATTGCCGCCGGTGCTGATGCCCGGGCGCTCGGGCTATGAAGTGGATATTGGCCTGGGGGATGTTTGGATTGAGGCTGATATCGATATTGCGGGACTTCTTGGCTCTGAGCCATCACCGGACGGTGAGGGGGTGCTCCATATCGGTGCATATCTGTCCACCATTGTTGGCGGTTCCATTGATATTGATCCCACGACCAACCAATTGCAGCTTCTCGTAAACGATGACTACAGCGCTTACATCGAAGTTGTCGAAATTGATGACGTGGGCTACCAGGGAGTTATGAGTGACCTTCTCGCGAAGATTCTCGAGCTGCTCGTGCCTAATTTATTAGGCGAGACTCTGGGAGCATTTCCAATTCCTGCATTTGATCTGGCCGCATTGGCTGGTGAGGGCGTGGTGCCGCCAGGAACGGTTTGGGAACTCACGAATTCTTCTATCGAGCGCGATCCAGATGATGGTTACCTGCTTTTGACAGGTAGCTTGGAATAATTCGTTGTCCGAGTCTTACAATCAAACTAAGCTGCTGCTGATGTATAGAATTGCTGTCTTATGTTCTCTGGCTCTTTGTCTGGCTTGCACTCCTTCTGAATACGTCGGTATCGATGAAGCAGGGCAATGGTGCGAAGCTGAGCTCCCGATTGTCAACGGTACCCGTGACCCACAAAATACTTTTCTAAGCCCGGGTCAGGTTCATGCCATTGGCTATTTGGCCGGTGATGCGGGCAATGAATTCTGCTCGGGAACATTGATCAGTAACCGTGTGGTAATTACCGCCAGCCATTGCACCGAGGGCGAGCAGGCTTTTCGCATCTTTTATGGTTTAGGGGTGAATCCAAGAGAGCCGCTTGCATTGATTCCGGTGGCTCAAATCATTGAACACCCTACGGTTGATTTTGCCATTCTTATTTTGGGACTTGATGCCTCTGAACTTGTACCTGACCTCGTGCCCATAGCCATGAATCGCGAACCTCTCGAGGGTTGGGAAGAGCGCTGGGTAGATGCTTCTGGATTCGGAAACACTTACTCAGACGATACCGGACGGTTTTTTGCGTCGGTTCAAATCATTCGTTTTGACGATGAAACCGTAACGGTGGATGGCCATGGTGAACAAGGCATCTGTTACGGTGATTCCGGTGGACCGATTGTTTGGCAACCTTCGGCGGATGTGGCGCCGGTGGTGGTGGGGACCGAGCAGTGGGGAGATTCAACCTGCGTGGATGTGGACCATTTGACCCGTGTGGATAAAATGGCCGACTGGGTAGATGAAACTTTGTCCGGTGGTTTGCCACCCGTATTCGAGCCCTGTGAAGAGGATACGCCAAGAGCATGTGAAGAAGATATTCTGGTTCAGTGTGTCGACGGTTTTAAGCGTGTAGAGGATTGTCAGGCGACGGGCCGCCATTGTGGCTGGTGGGGCAATACCCGCGGGTGGTCTTGCTTACCTCAGGAGTGCGGTGACATTGATTTTTATGGTTC
>CAZZDT010000859.1:0-2512 GCA_964652435.1 uncultured Bdellovibrionales bacterium | reverse complement strand
GTTCTCAGAGGGTACTGAGCCCGCAGTGGTTCGAACCATGGCTGGCAAACTTCGTCGGTCATCCGACTCTCGAGGCACCAAGTCCAAATCTACCAGCACATTGTTGAAGGATGTACGGGCCGCTGGCCAGGACGAAGCGTCTGCGCTTCTTGGTACACATATTCAAGCGTCACTTGCTTCGATTTTGCAGCTTTCTGAAGCATCTCAATTGGCGACCAATGTTGAACTGTCTGAAAGTGGGATTGATTCTCTGACCGCAGTGGAGTTTGTCAATCAGATCAATAAAGACCTGAATCTCTCGCTGCCCGCGACGCTCTTATTCGAATACACCACCATTGACGCTCTCTCATCCTATATTGCTACGCAAATTGATTGGATGGGTGGAGACGATGGTCAGGAGCTAGAAGCCCAAAGCCGCGATAAAACGCAGCCGCTTTCTTATGCTCAAAAGCGTATGTGGTTCTTTGAGGAACTCTTCCCGGGAAGCCCGCTTTACCATATTCAGGTGGGGGTTTCTTTTAAGGGCAATTTTAGAGAGCAAGCCCTACGAGATGCTTTGTCGGCGCTGGTGAAGCGTCATGAGTCTTTACGGACGGTCTATTTGAATGAAGGCGGACAACCTGCGCAAAGAATTCTTAGTGACTTGCCGATTCCCTTGGAAGTGAACGACCTTTCTGGAAAGTCCGGCGGTGCTTTTGATGATGCATTGGCGGCATTTAAGAAAGAAGATGGCAACAAGCCTTTTGATTTTGCCACCGGGCCATTGATTCGTGGCCGCTTGGTGCAGGTTGAAGCCGATACCTACAACTTCTACCTGACGCTTCATCATATCATTGCGGATGGTTGGTCGGTGTCTTTGCTCTTACGCGATTTGGGAATGTTTTACGATGCCTATGCACGAAAGGTTCCGCCTGCTTTGCCGGAGCTTCCACTTGGGTATTTGGAGTATTCCACTTGGCACAACCGACACATGCAAGGTGAGGTACTCGAGGACGGTATAGACTTCTGGATGGAAGAGCTTTCCGGCCAGCGCTCTTTGACCCTTCCGCAGGATGGTGAGGCGGTAGCTGCAGGCTCGTTCGAAGGTGTGAAGGTACCGTTTTATCTTAGTGAGACCTTGTTGGAATCGGTCAAAACCGTGGCCAGAGACATGGATGCCACGCTTTATGTGGTCTTGCTTGCTGCCTACAAGGTTCTATTAACCCGGTATTCGAGTGCTACGGATATCGCGGTGGGTACTGCTCTCGGTGGCCGTACGCGGCAGGAATTTCAAAATCTGGTGGGTATGCTGACCAATACCTTGCCCGTGCGAACGTCATTGGATGATTCGCCTTCACTGCGTGAGTTGGTAGGCCGGGTTCGAAAGAGCAGTTTACGAACGTTTGCTCATGAAGATGTTCCTTTGGATATCTTGGTATCTCGAATGTCCCGGCACCGTGATGCCGAGCATAATGCCATATTCCAAAGCATGTTTATCCTTGAGAACCTCCCCATGCCAGATTTGGCATTGCACGAAGTCGAGATAGGCCTCTTGATGGATGCTCCCGATGGCTCCATTGATGGAACGGCTAAGTTTGACCTTTCGTTGGTGCTCTTGGAGAAGGGGGGCGGACTTCAGGGTAATTTTGAAATTCGTAAAGGCCTGTTCTCGGAGTCCAAAGCCAATCGGTTGGTGACCCATTTTGCGGCCATCTTACAAGCCATGGTGGATTCTCCAGACAAAGGTGTTTGGGACGTTGCCTTGATCGATGAAGCCACGGTGCGAGATGCCACTTTGCATCCGGATACGCCACGCGAACTGACTCAGTATTGTGTGGACTTGGTGGGCAAACCCGTGGATGCCCTTGGTTTGCATGTGGTTCAATCGGTGGATGGTGGTGCTTCAGCGCCCATGGGAGTCGATGGTGAGCTGGCCTATACCGCAGCCGGTGGAACTTTTGTGTCCACGGGATTCCGGGCGCGTATTGGTGAAGATGGTTCGATTCGAGTGCGGGGAACCAGTGATGGTTACCTCTGGCAGGACGGGGTGCTGGTTTCCTTGAAGCTCATGGCTGGGGAATTGGATGCTCACGCAGGCATTGCTGAAACCCATATCCTCAAGGTCGGTAATCTTCTAGATGGTGAACGGGCCTATGCTTATTTGGTTCTCGAATCAGGAATCGATTTTGGGGATTTTGTCCGAGATACCGCACCTGGTTTGCTCAAAGGCGATTGTGCACCGGATGAGTGGGTCGTTGTTCGCAAGATTCCGCTCAATGCTTTGGGTGAGGTGGATGAAGAAGCCTTGTCGTTGGTGCCGGTGTTGGCGGCTCCAGATCGAGCAGCATTTGAGAAGGCGCTGCGCAGTGAGTCTGAGGATGCTCAGATTGAAGTGGTTCGCCAAGAAAAGCGGCTTGCACCTCGAACTTTGCATGTGAGTGATGTGGCTGCCCGATGGCGTTCCGATATGTCCAGCTCGCTGGATGAAGATCTGGTTCAGGCGGAAGCTAAAGAAATTGATGAGAGCAAAGTT
>CAZZDT010000858.1:0-2513 GCA_964652435.1 uncultured Bdellovibrionales bacterium | reverse complement strand
CAATGACGGTGACACCACTGAGCCCGAAACGGCGCTGAGTGTGGCGGCCGTTTCCCCGGACAGTGGAACCAACGATGCGGCCACCCAAATCTCGGTGGTAGGTAATGGGTTTGTTGAAGGAACCACCGCCGCGCTCGGCGCCACACCACTCGAGAACATCAGTGTGACAGGAACCCAGCTTTTAAACGCTACAGTCCCCGCTGGCATGCAGCCCGGCACTTATATGCTCGTCCTCATCAACCCTGACGAGACCACAGCGTTTTTAACGGATGCATTTGAAGTGCTTGAGGCAGTAAACGAGCCCAGCGATGACTCAGAAGAAAACGAAGAGGTTCCAGAGTCTGAAAACCCAGAAGAGGAAACCCCCGAAAACACCGATGAACCCGAAGCCGCACCGCAAGCTACTGACGAGGAAAGCCAAGCTGGTTCGCCCGAGGCGGGAGGCTGCGCCGGTGCTATGCCAACAAGTCTATGGTTTTTATTGGCTGGACTTGGTTTGGTGGCCCGTACTCAGCGCAGAAACAACAAACTTAAACCCTAATCCCGAGGCCTTGTCATCCGCAAGCTACCCAGGCACATCTCGTCGAACGTGCCGTCTCCCCAGGTGACCGTTCGTGTCTGAAGCTGCTGACCATCAGGACCGATGGCTTGGTTTTCTTGCGAGTTATCCCAAGTGCATCGAATACGAACCCGGTCGCCGGCAACCAAATCCAATGGTTCCTTAAACCGATAGCTTCCCTGCCAGTTGAAATCCCATTTTGGGATATGCAGCAGGCACTCTTCCGTTCCATCCTCTTTCACCAAGTCAATTTTGATCTCTGTACCCAGCGTATGCATATGACCGCTGGCTCCCCAGGCCTTGCCGGGATACTGACTCAGAGGTGTTGGCCGCGGTTCACCCTCGGCAATAATTTGCGAGAACCCTTCTGCCGTATAAGACGGTGAGCCCTCTGGGATTTCAAACCACTGGTTCACCAGTGTAAGCCCCGAAGGTCGAACATCTGAAGGTTCATCCACTTCCCAGAAAAGAGCCTTGCTCATATCGTTCTCTCGGACCGCAGCGTAATTATAATGCATCTGCATGATAAACTTTGTGCCCGCCGGCAAAGAGACGGTCGATCCATCGGGGAAAGGACGGGTTGGTGCACCGGGCGCATAGCCTGAGATATTAAAGGCGCCATCAATGCGCGCCCCATTTGGACACCAATATCCAGGAACATCATCTTCTGATTCAAGCTCGGCCAAGGCATCATCGTTACCGGGCAAAATGCCGAAGACAATAATGTGGTGAACCACGCCTCGATTACCTGGCTCAACGCCCACCGCTTTTAAGTGAACTGTTTCTTCCCAGCCAGGATCCACCAAGAGGCAGCGCCACTCTTCGTGCAAACCCTCTGTGGGCTGAAAATCAAATCCCCAATCGGCGTAGCTGGTGGCCGGACCAAGCTCCATGTCACCGGTATCAACCATCACTGGTTCTGGCGCCAAGGCAGGATCTCCTTCCGGCCCATCTGCTTCAACCCATTCCAAAACCGTTTGCCGATCTTCTTCGGTCATCATCCGTTCGTCCACAAGGTCTCGGCAACTCCCATCGGTGCGAGGTGGAAATGGCGGCATGGCGCCGGAGCGCACAGCGGCTCGAATAAGCTCGCGGTAAGTATAGGCCTCTTCATAGCTGTTGAAGTTAAACGGACCAATGTTCCCCGGCTGGTGACAACTGGCGCAGTTCTTTTCAATGATCGGTGCCACATGCTCGTGGTAGGTGGGACCATCGTAATTTGGGTCGATAACCGTTTCAGCTTCTTCGGCGGCGCAGCCAAATCCAAACAAAGCCAAGATACATACAAGCGATACTTTTCTCATTATGAGCCCCTAATAAAGTCGCGATGAAGAGATCTTAGAATACACAGTATTTAACGGGCTCAAAACAAAAGAGCACCGTTACCCAAAACGCTCCAACTTTACTCAACAACTTTGCCTAGGGTGTGAAACATTCCGTGTAAGCTGATGTGGTGAAAGGTCATTTTAAGTCTGTCTCAGTATGAGATCTAAACGTACCTTTTTACTTATTTAAGCCATTTTGTGTGACGAAGATCACACGCTTTCCCGCAAGGCCTTTATATACTCATAGATTAGAACTTGAGGTTCGTCCGTTTCACGGGGGACAGAATGATTGGTGGGGGCTTTTCATGATTCTACGGCAGCTTGCTCTTCTTTTTTCAGCAGTCTTGTTTATCTCACTGGGCTTGCCTGGTTGCTCGTCCGATTCCGAGCCCACAGAGCCTGAACTCACCGATAACGGGCCACAAGAACCAGAGCAAGTATCCTTTGCGGATTGGGAGCGCCCTGAAAATTGCGAGCTCGGAACCATGCCGGTCATTGGAGAAGAAGAATGCCAGCGCGTCGGCAGCGAGTGCCCCGCCGGAGATTGGCCTGCGGCTATTCCAGAGGCAGAACAAGTGATTTATGTGCAGCCTGGTGCAGAGGGTGACGGTACTTCCAAAACATCGGCC
>CAZZDT010000857.1:0-2520 GCA_964652435.1 uncultured Bdellovibrionales bacterium | reverse complement strand
TTAGCAATCGGCAGGCCATTTTGGTGGGAATCCTCGAGGATTTCGGGGAAACGCTTCAAGAGAGGGTTCAGGCTTCGATGGGGCCAAAGCCGGACACACTTGATCTTCAATCGGCCCTAAAGGCTGTTATCGAAGCGACCTGTGATGTCCTGGAGGAGAGGGGTGCAGGGGCCTGGAATCTCTTAAGTTCCACGGGAACCGATCCTGTGCTCGATGAGGTGGCTGAGCGGGTTCGAGGCGAGATTTTAGAGCCTTGGGTGCCCAAAATTGGAGAGGTCACTGGGCTGAAAGGCCCGGCATTGCAGAGCCTTAGCCAGATGACGGCCGCCTGTGCCCGAACCAATTTAACCATGTGGCTTGAGGGCCACTGGAGCCGTCGCCAGGCGGTGAAAACTCTAATCCGAGCTACCACAGCGTTGCTCAAAGAATTTACCCGATAATAGGCCATCACCCGGCTTTTTCCGGCTTGCAAATCCTTCGTCTTGCGTTTAATAGCGCACTGGCTTGTTCAAGGAGGATTGGCATGGCCCAAGTTAAACCCGGTGTCGTAAGTGGTGAAGATTATAAAGCAGTCGTAGCGGCGGCTAAGGCGGGCGGTTATGCGCTTCCTGCGGTCAACGTTGTAGGAACCAACACTGTTAACGCGGTGTTAGAGTCGGCGGCGAAGGCTAAAAGCGATGTCATTATTCAGTTGTCCAACGGCGGGGCTCAATTCTACGCCGGTAAGGGCTATCCGGATGATTTCGAAGGCCGAGTTTTGGGCGGTGTCGCTGCAGCTCAGCATGTTCACCTATTGGCGGAACGTTACGGTGTGTGCGTTGTTCTTCACACTGACCATGCGAACCGTAAGCTTTTGCCGTGGATTGATGCTTTGCTAGACCATGGTGAGCGCTGGTTCGAGAAGACCGGTAAGCCACTCTACAGCTCTCATATGCTCGACCTCTCAGAAGAAGAGTTGACGGAAAACGTCCAGACCTGTGCCCGCTATTTGGAGCGCATGGCCAAAATTGACATGAGCATTGAGATTGAGCTTGGTGTGACCGGCGGTGAAGAAGACGGTGTAGGGCACGATATCGATACCTCCGCTGACAACGCTCACCTCTATACCCAGCCAGATGACGTTCTCTATGCTTACGAAACCTTGAACCCAATTGGTGATTTCTCGGTTGCGGCGTCCTTCGGCAACGTTCATGGCGTATACAAGCCAGGTAACGTGAAGCTTCGTCCAGAGATTCTAAAGAACTCTCAAGCTTTGATTCAGGAAAAGCACGCTACGGGCGATAACCCGCTTAACTTGGTTTTCCACGGTGGCTCAGGCTCTGAGAAGGACAAGATTCGCGCTGCAGTTGAGTATGGTGTGTTCAAGATGAACATCGACACAGATACTCAGTTTGCATTTGCGAAAGCGGCAGGAAGCTATGTTGAAGCCAACAGCCGTGCATTCAAGTATCAAATCGATCCAGAAGACGGTAAGCCATATAAGAAGGTTTACGACCCACGTAAGATGTTGCGTGATGGTGAAGCAAGTATGGTCGAGCGCCTGCAAGAGGCTTTTGAAGATCTCGGCGCAGTGGGCAAATCTGCGGCACTCTAGGTCCTACGATGTCTGCTCTTGAAGAAAAACTCCGCTCGGAGCTGCAAGAAACCCATTGGGATGCGCTTGCAATTCACGCCGAGCGGGGGCGTCTGATTGTTGTCAGCCCAAAACTGGACTTATTGACGGCTGCCTTGGCCATTGCTGAAGATAAAAAGAGCGATGTTGAGACCTTCCTAAGTGCAGGTCTTCTGCACAAAGCAGGTGAGGCTGAAATTGCAGCCTTTGATCAAGAAGAGAATCCTCGGTTTCGATTTGTGATTGTTCAACCGTTCGTATTGGCATGTCCGATAGTTGAGGATGCCCAGCCGGAAGCCTTGAACTAGGGAGTATGCGATGATGAAAGTTAAAGAACTCATTCAATGGCTGAATGAAAATGCGAAGCCTGACGATGAGATTGTTCTTTTAGACGCATCGGATCCGGATAATCCTCCAGAGGTTTCCCCGTATATGCATGAATCCAACTTGGTCTATGAAGATGAGGACGACACGGTTCTGATTTGCTTCTTCGGTGAAGATATCGACGAAGACGATGTTGGCTAATCGCTGGCCTCTGATGTTAGCAAGCGGCCCATGGTTTTACTCACGGTAAATGGGTCAACCCCAGACAGCTCTTCATCCATTTTTTCGGACAACTTCAAGATCCCCCAACCACACCAGCCGTAAATCCATGCTCCCAACAAGAGAAGTCCAAGGCTGGTCTTCGGAAACACCACTGCGAGCGCCAGCGTCCAGGGAACCCAGAAAGCGGCCAGCCCTGCAAGGCCCAACACACTGCCGGCTCGAATGCCTCGAACGAGCCTTAAGTTTTGACTGCGGTCTGCTGTGATAAAGATATTGAGCCATAGGCTCACTAAGCGCCGAAATGTGTAACTTGATTCACCGGCCAAGCGATCCTCATGTTGAACATATATCATTTCCCAGCT
>CAZZDT010000856.1:0-2524 GCA_964652435.1 uncultured Bdellovibrionales bacterium | reverse complement strand
TGATGGTAACGCCTACTGTGTGCTCGGCGAGACCATAGGCCGGGCAGAAAACCTCACGTCTAAAGCCGCAGGGTTCAAAGGCTGCAGAGAATGAATCGATGGTAGCAGCTCTAACTTTTTCGGCGGCACTCATGGCGATTTTAAGGGGGCCAAGATCCCACTTTTTTGATTGACGGTCTTGTTGACTCGTTTTGCGAATCAGGAGGTCATATCCAAAGTCGGGCCCGAAGGTGTGGGTGCCTTTGTATTTATGGAGCATATCCAGCCACAATGGTGGTCTTTGGATAAAGTCAAAGGGGGAGGCCAGAACACCTTTGCAGCCTTGGTAGATCACGTTTAGAAAACCACTGATGAGACCATAGTCGTGATAGTGGGGTGCCCACCAACAACTGACGTGGTCGGGACTGCATTCCAGTGCTCGGCCGTTCATTTCCAGCTGGTGGTCTAGGTTGCCAAAGGTTGTTAACGCACCCTTGGGTGCACGGGTTGAGCCACTTGAATACATAATAAAAGCGGTTGAGTCTGAAGGGTGTGGGCTAAGTGGGAGGATGGTATCAGGGTTGGGTAGCCCACTGGTAGTGACCCAGTTTTCTTCCATCAGGGTGGCATAGGGAGGTTGTTGCTTACCATCGCCGCGTCCACCTAGAAGCGAGCGAACGCCTTGTCCCACTTTGGCAATCTTTTCTTTGTAGGCTTTTGCTTTTAGGAGTCTTGCAAAGCGTTTGTCCGTTAGAATCAATTTAGCTTCGCAGTGGGTATTGAGGTGCAAAAACTTTGCGACGTCTTTACTTGAAATTGGCGGCGTCACCGGCGCGGCAACGATTCCACTGATAAGGCATCCCCAGAAGGCCAAGAAGAAGTCAAAGCCAGGGCCATAAGCGAGCAAAACGGTGTCGCCGGGTTTGACGCCTTCGCTCATCATCCGTTGAGCCACTGCTCGGGCAGCGAGGTCTAATTCTTCGTAGGTATAAGAGAGTGTTTCGTTGGCGTTTTTATCAACCCAAACAAATGCCGTCCGGGTGGGATGATTCGCCAGGGTTTCTCGGTACCGTTCGAGTAATGTTTTAGGTGTCGGTTCCTGAGTCATCGATGGTACATCCCTTGGGTGGTCAGGAGTCACACTTGTCGCCGAACGTCTTGTTATTAAGGTCTAGATGCCCCTGAGAATTCGCCACCTTATTGAAATGTTAGGCGATCCCAGGGGGCCAAGTCGATAGGGGCGGACTCCACTCCTGGGTAGCTCAAGCCCGGATCTTGATGGGGACCGAATGGTTAAATTGGCTGAGTGTTCAGTTGGATTCCGGGAAGAACTTTTTCACGAGTTCATTGCTGTAGTTGGAGGAAGATTCAACCGTGGCTGCACCCATAATCTCGCCTACGATGTAAGTGTGGTTCTTACCTTGGTTGGCCTCTATGGCCTTGTAAAATCCACCTTTGAAGTCCTCGGGACTGACATGAGGATAAAAATCCCACTTGTCATGTCGGTGTATGTGCCCAAGGGTCGCACCCACTGCGCTTAAATCCGACCGAGTTTTCTCGATGATCTCGGCATCGCTGTAGCTCCCATCGCTTAAGGGGTAGAGTGCCCAGATATTGGTATCGCTGTGTCTTCGATACCCACAGACCAAATGACCCGCTCGATCGTCGGTCATATTATCTACCATAAACATCAGCCCTTTGGGACCAAGACCTTCAACGTCGGCGGTTACGGTTTGGTAATCAATGACACGAACCTTTTCGTAAAGTGACTTTTCTAAATCATTGAGGTCCATGGCGGGAAGAATCCGGTGCAAAGGACAGGCGATGATCAGAGTGTCGAATTCTTCTGTCCCATTTTGAGTGGTGATTCTAACCGTATCTCCCCGTTCAATTTGAGTGATGTCGCTGCCAAGCTGTACGTCTTGATTTTCGGCCACACATTTCCATAAGCCCTGAAACCCTACATCAATGGTGTACATGTTGGGTTTACGTGAAAGCTTAAACGAGAAACTTTTTTGTAGCCTCTCTGGGTCATAGATTTTAAAGAATTGTGGCGCGGATATTTGGTTCAAATAACCATAACCAAAACCAGTATAGATTGGAGCAAAGAGGTCTATGAGGTCTTCTAAGCCTTCTTTTTGGGCCCATTGAGTAAAAGAGTGACCAAACTCGTCTGGGTCAAATCCAAGATAACCGGGCTCGGAGAAAGAAGGGATGCTGTAATTTGCGGCAAAGAATTTCTTGAGAGCGGGCCTGTATTTGAAAAAAAAGTCGCGGGCCATTTGGAAGCCGCTGATGCCTCCACCGCGGCTGGAGTCCAGCAAGGTGGTCTTTTTCAGAGGTGTGCAACTGAGATTGAACTCTTTGATGAGTTCATTGACCACTCGATAGGTGGTGGCGCCTACAATCACTGCGCCTAATTCATAATTGTGACCGTTGATGGTCGGCGTTAAGCATTTTCCGCCTACGCGGTCGTTCTTTTCAAAAACTCGAACCGAAGTGTATCCTCGTTTTTTAAGGCGCCAAGCCGCCGTTAGGCCTGCAG
>CAZZDT010000855.1:0-2527 GCA_964652435.1 uncultured Bdellovibrionales bacterium | reverse complement strand
TTCAGTATTCTCACCAGTGTTTTTATTTTTGTAAAAATCATTAGTGGCAACTGATAAGCGTAAGCGTCCCATAAAGTACATCTAATAATAATTTAATTTTATATCATAATATCTTTTATCTTGATAAAACTAGCTGATTAAAGGTACTACAATGACTGAAGATGAATGGTATGAATTAATTGAAAAATGGGAAGAATCAGGCGATACCCAAAAGCATTTTTGTAAAATACATAGAGTTAAATATGGCGAGTTTAAAACTTGGCGTACAAAAGGCATTGCAAATGGTCGGTTTACTGCTACATACGATACAGTATCTTCTCAACAAACGGATCATCAGACACTTTTTAGCCCTTTAGAAGTATCTCAGCCTAATATTAAATCAAGTCAACAACATATTGAGATTCATTTACCGCATGGCATCTTATTAAAACTTCCTATAGATTCATCATGTTAATTGCACACAGCACAATCTATCTGGCTAATATGCCTGTTGATATGAGAAAATCTATCAATGGTCTAAGTTTATTAGTGATTGAATCTTTTAATTGCAATCCAACATGTGGAGCTTATTTTGTATTTTGTAATCGAAAAAAAGATAAAATAAAAATTTTATACTGGGATAAAAATGGGTTTGCACTATGGTATAAACGCCTGGAAAAAAGTACTTTTCAGTTTGCTCATCAATCTGATGGTAAAGCTTTAGTTACATCAGAACAATTACAATGGTTGTTATCAGGTTTGGATTATCAATCAATGAAAAAAATAGATGAATTAAATTATGATGTTTTTCAGTAAAATTATGTATTATTTTATGAATATTTAATGCTTTTTATGGTATAATTAGTTATTGATATAAATGGCAATTTACTACTGTGTTAAATCCTACTATTGACGCTTTAAAGCAAGAAAATAATCAGTTAAAAACAACTATTCTTGAAAAAGATAGCTTGATTGAAACTAAAGATAAATTGATTGAGCAATTACATGAAGCTTTAAAGTTAGCATGGGCAAAACGTTTTGGAAAGTCTTCTGAACAATTTATAGATCCAAATGATCCTCAAGGTGATTTATTTGATGAAGCTTACGTAGATTCAAATATTATTGATAATGAAACAAGTGATGTTGAAGTTAAGCCTTATACTCGTAAAAAAACTAGAAGCAAACGCCAACCTCTGCCAGATTATTTGCCTCGAGAAATAATTGAATATAAATTATCTGAAGATGAGTTATTATTAGATAATGGTTTAAAATATGAAATTATTGGTGCTGATAAGTCAGAACAGTTAGAAATTGTTCCAGCTGACGTTAAAGTTATTGAACATATCAAATATAAATATGCTGTTAATGGCCATGAAGAGTATGGCGTTATTACAGCAACCATGCCTATTCAAGCAATTCCTAAAAGCATAGCCTCAAGTGGTTTATTAGCTCATATTGTTCAATCTAAGTATTGTTATCATTTGCCTTTGTATAGACAAGCACAAATTTGGCAACAACTTGATATCGATATTTCAAGAAGTAGTATGTCTCGCTGGATGATGGTGTTAGGTGAAAAAGTTCAACCTATTGCTGATGAAATAATGGAGCAAATTAAAGAATTACCTTATATACAATCTGATGAAACTCAAGCCATCGTTCTTCAAGAAAAAGATAAACTAGAAGGTTCTCATAATGGTTATATGTGGGTTTTTAATAATCCTAATGGCTGTCTTTATGAATATAACTCATCAAGAGAAGGTGAGTATGTCTATAATAAATTAGAAGAATATCAAGGCTATATCCAAAGCGACGCTTATAGTGGTTATAATTGCTTATTTATGCCTAATAGTGGGCGTATTTCGGTTGGTTGTTGGGCGCATGCTAGACGTAAATTTATGGATGTCATTAATGCTTCAGGGAAAAAGTCTCCAAAAGGAATTGCTCATAAAGTAGTAAAATTAATTGGAAAACTGTATCAAATTGAATCATATGCTATTGAAAATAATTTATCTCATGATGAAATAAAACAAATAAGATTAGAAAAATCAAAGCCAATTCTGAATGAAATAAAAATTATCCTTGATGATGTTTTAACTCGTACACCACCAAAAGGCTTATTAGGCAAAGCGGTAGGTTATGCCTTGAATAATTGGCCTGAATTAAATCAATATCTTAATGAAGGTTATTTACCAATTGATAATAATGACACTGAAAGAAAAATTAAACCTTTTGCTGTAGGGAGAAAAAATTGGTTATTTTCTGGTAACAGCAAGGGTGCACAAGCAAGTGCAAACTTATTTACACTAATTGAAAATGCTAAATTGCATAACTTAAAAATCTTTGAATATCTAACCTTTGTTTTTGATCGAATCGGCGATGCTAAATCAGACAAAGATTTTGAACAATTAACACCTAAATATGCAGCTCCATATGTGCCTAAACTTAGGTCAAAAAATCATACTTAAAATAAGTCATCATAGTCCAATTAAAAAGTCTATATGGATTTATGGGACGCTTACCTTTGACTGGTTAGCTTTATCATTAAAGA
>CAZZDT010000854.1:0-2534 GCA_964652435.1 uncultured Bdellovibrionales bacterium | reverse complement strand
GCTAACGGCGGCTTGAACGGATCCAGGTTGTGTGCAGCAGTCGTCGTTTGCTGGCGTTAAAAACCAATTGAGAATGCAGATAATCGCTCCAATCGCGCCCAGTGGCAGAAGGGCGGCGTCAGGGTCAATCCCAATGGATTCGAGCATGGCAACCGGAGAAAATCTAATGAACGCTGCGCTTAAAAAGAACATCCACCAGATCCCCATCATCAAGACCCGCTCTGGCGGGAGTTTCATTTTTGGTTGATTGCTTTTGTCTTGTTCTGCTGATGCATCTGTTGGAGCTGGGGGACGAAGGTAATCATCGGCGTGGATGAGGCTCGCTATCCAGCCCGAGAGGGTACCCACTGCGACGCCAATGGTCATCATTGTGATTGCGGTCGTGGGGGATTTGCTGATGAGCAAAAAAGCGGCGTCCCCTATGGTTGCTGTGAGCACTGCCACCACCGATGCGAAGCAGAGTTTGCCTCGGGCAAAAGCAGCGGTGACAACAATGGCACCTCCACACCCAGGCGATGCACCGAGAAGGGCAGCTAAGGGAATCCGGCAGTACTTGTTTTCGAGAATGGGTTCGAACTTACCGAGGTT
Organism: uncultured Bdellovibrionales bacterium; assembly: GCA_964652435.1. GTDB lineage: Bacteria > Myxococcota > XYA12-FULL-58-9 > XYA12-FULL-58-9 > JABJBS01 > JABJBS01. The sequence goes on along the minus strand of CAZZDT010000854.1, from coordinate 1,946 downwards.
GAGTTTGTGGCCGAGAAAATGAATTGGGATCATGGTTGCGGCTACGAAAACCGTAACGTCCGTGTATGCAGCACTCAGGCTTTCGAGAAAGATCTCGGAGATATGTTCGGGAGATGCGAAAGCAGCAAGCAGTCCAGCAGCAATGGTAAGTTTGCTGAAAACCGACTTGTAGAGCTTCCCGGAAGAAGCTTTTGTTTGAGTTGCTGGAGCCGCGCGGAGTGTGCCCATGAATTGATTTCCTTCCGTTCTGCACTCCTATAGTACACTGGCTTGATAATGAGAATAGTTCTCATTATTATTAATTTGTTTTGCGATCGTTAAATATATCAAAGGGTTAGCCTATATCTTGGGGAACTCTGACAATTTTTAACTTGAAAATCAGGACAAAGAGGGGCATCCCCGTGCTTGGGTCAGCGCTAATACGACCCATTTGGGCTGGCGAGGATATCGTCAGGAGGGGGTGGCGGATCCGTAACCGAATTTGCGGATCCGCCTACTTTTCTAGCCTCATTGCCTGGGCCCGATACACCAGCTTCTGACTTTTCATTGAACCTCCCACTTGCTAGCCTCCCGTCACTTGAATTGTCGCAGCACCCGAGGCACCCATGAATAGAATCCTTCCCCACATTCTCATTTTGACAACGTTCGCTTTTGTTGCTGGCGCATGCAGCGATGATGGAGATGAAACCCTGGGCTATCCAGCTTGTCCTGAATTTTCATCTGGCACAGCTCCCGATTGCCTTTGTGATAATGGCTATTTGGGCGAAGTCGGTTGGGATGAAAATGATGAGGCTTATACGGGCGAATGCATGACGCCTTTGGATATGGCCATCCACACCGGTGATGTGAGTTATCTGACCGAAATTGAAACAGCCTTGACCGAAGGTCTTGGCGATCTCGCCACGGCGAAGGCCGGTTCCGAAGAAATCTTGCGTGGCATCTATGGCAATGGCCCCGTTGAGTACAACCCAAATCCCTGGAGCCAGTTTATTCTCACTGGAAACCTCACAAATAACTTTGCTTTGGTGCCGGGCTCGGTTCACGGCCGTCCGTTGGCCACAGCGGGCAGAAAAGGTGAGTCGCGGTATGCGGCTTTTGGTTCAAATCCCTTCAGCATCATGGACAGCAACAGTGCGGGTTATGCCGCCGCTATGAAGCGCCTTTTGATTTGGTTGGTCACAGGTGATGCTGCGGCCACTTCACCGGCTCAAGTCACTTTGGCTTTGGGTATGCTCGGTGTGGATGAAGATACCGTGGCCTATTGGTTGGATGCACAACCCGAGTCCATCAACTGGTCGGTGGTGCGTTGTTCAAGTGCTGTTGATTTGGCCAGCTGCTCCGGCGGCGCCGATGTGTTGATCGTGGGTGATGATTTTCTCGCTGAGGATATTGATGCGGTGAGCGATGTGGTTGAGGCTGCGGTGGAATCGGGGCAGGCTCTTCTCTACAGTCATACATCCACCTGGGAAGACACCGCCGAGGGTACAGCCATATTGTCTCATTTTGATATGGGTTTTGGTGGATACGGTGGCAATTATTTTGTGGAAGATACTGCGGCGTGGGTCGACGTGGAGGCCATGTTGGCCGAAGGTGGTTTGGCGGGAGATGTGGAGCGGGTTCTCTCGCATTTGCAGGCCGGGGATTTCAGCTTTGACTGGAGCGGCTGCACCGAGTGGGTGGGGCAAACGTCTTGTGGAGATGTGACGGGCTTTCGCCGTGAGTTTCTCAATGGCGCTGAAATGGTGAAAACCTACTTCAATGGTTTGGATGTGGTGGGGAAGAGTGTCTTCAGAGATGATTCAGCAAGATTCTGGAAAATCATGGCCTTGGTGGGTGATTGGTATCGCAGCCGCATTGAGTATCCTATGGACAAAGAGCAAACCGACGACAACACCTTTTTGCAGGCTTATTTCGCTGACCACGCTGTAACCTATAATCGAGACATC
>CAZZDT010000853.1:0-2534 GCA_964652435.1 uncultured Bdellovibrionales bacterium | reverse complement strand
GCTTTGAACTGTGCTGGCACCTCAATCGGACAAATGCTCCCGATGAACCATCGGGCATAAACGGTATATCTGTCATCGACACCACAAACATTGAGCACCCCAAAGTCCTCTCGGACTTGCTGTACAACCCAAACGGTCAAACCCTTAAGTTGCCCATCCCTGCCCATCACTTAGCCATGCGAGTCAATGAGCCTTACCTTGCCCACAGCTGGCAAGAGTCCGCATGCCACTGTGCTGATGTTCTCTTGAAACATGGTTACAGCATCCAAGGTTTTACAACCACGGATACCTATGGTGAATACATCCTTAAGCCTCGTCCAAAGGCCTCTTTCATCCCCAGCTCTTCTCTCCCAGCCCGATAGATTCAGTTCGGTCTTCACCTGAATCGTTCGCCATTTTTTTGTTTCCAAAGAAATGACCGACTTTTTGGTGACCTTCTTTCCCTATGATAAGCACAAGTTTGAAAACCTGCGCTCAGATACTTAGGGGAGCTCCATGAACGAAGCACCAAAAGTTTCCGCCGGTCATATGATCGGACTGATTATTGTTCTTACGCTGATATGGCTTGGATGGTCCGGAATCTACGATAACGGGATGATTCTAAGCTTTGGCGTGCTTTCGCTCATCATCACCGTCTGGGTGAGTAAAAGACTGGGTGCCATCGACGATGAAGGCCAACCGATCAATCCAAAACTGATTGGTTATGCCCCGTGGCTCATTAAAGAAATCGTTGTTGCTAACATAGATGTTATTAAACGCATTCTCTCACCAGAGATTGATAAGGCCATCAGTCCAACCTGGACGGTTGTATCAGCCAAACAAAAGACGAGGCTGGGCCGCGTTATCTTCGCAAACTCGATCACACTCACTCCCGGAACCGTCAGCGTTGAAGTGGGTGAAGACAAAATTCTCGTACACGCATTGTCTCAAGAAGGCGCGGATGCATTGGCCGGCGATATGGGCGGTGAAATGGGCAAACGCGTTTGTGGATTGGAGGGGTGATGATTTTTCAAGCAGCTTGTATCGGTGTTCTCATCACGATGGCTTTGGCCTTGGTTCGAGCCTTTATGGGTCCCACTGTTTTCGACCGCATCCTAGCCGTGAATATGTTTGGTACCAAAACGGTACTACTCATTGCCGTGCTTGGTTTTATGGCCGGACGGCCCGAATTTCTCGACATCGCACTGGTTTACGCCTTGATGAACTTCATTACGGTGATTGCGGTCTTGAAATACCGCGACTTTACCCACGTTCCTGCTGACGAGGTGTCTGAATCATGAGTGCTTTAGAGATTGTAAGTGGCATATTTCTCCTCAGCGGCACTTTGTGTTGCATGATTGGAGCTTTAGGGCTGGTACGACTGCCCGCATTTTTTGAGAGAACTCATGCCGGCGGACTGGCCGATACCATGGGCGCAAGCCTCTGCATCATCGGGATGATTATTTACACCTGTGGCATGGACCTTCCCAGCTGGATAGACGCAGACTTTAAATACCGAGCATTGGTCATCGTGAAACTCGTGTCCATCGCGGCTCTTCTTCTGGTGACAAGCCCCATTGCGGGACACGCACTGGCCAAAGCTGCCTACGAGAAAGGTCTTGGAGGAGCCGATGCGCCCGAGTTTGAAGGGGTGACCATCTACACCGAAGCCCAAGAAGATGAAGATCTGAAAAAAGAAGAGGAGGCCAAGCAATGACAGAAGCAGTCACTTTGGTGCTCTTTGGCCTCTTGGTCATTGTTGCCGTTTTTATTGCATATACCAGAGACCTATTTGCGGCCGTCATGCTCTCCGGTATCTTTAGCCTTCTGTGCGCAAGCCTCTACGTCATCATGGATGCGGTGGATGTGGCCTTTACCGAAGCGGCCGTTGGGGCCGGTATTTCAACGGTTTTAATGCTCATTGTTCTCAACCTTACCCACGACAAAGAGGCTAAAGCTGTTCAGTTTAAAGTCATGCCGCTCGTTGTGTGTTTATGCACCGGCGCGGCGCTCATTTATGCCACCGGCGATATGCCACTTTTCGGAGCAGCAGATGCGCCCGTTCATATAGGAGATACGGGGCAACACTACGTCAAAAAAGGTTTCCAGGATGCAGAGATCATCAACCTGGTCACCACAGTGCTCGCAAGTTACCGAGGGTACGATACCTTAGGGGAAACGACAGTTGTTTTTACGGCAGCCATTGCGGTCATGCTGCTTCTCGGACGTGCCATTCCTCGTAAGAATGTTCTTCACGCAGTCAAAAGCGATTCCGTTACCTTGGTTGGCGCCAAGATGCTCATTCCATACATCCTGCTCTTTGCGCTCTATGTTCAATTCCACGGAGACTTTGGACCCGGAGGTGGCTTCCAGGCCGGGGTCATGTTTGCGGCAGCATTCATCCTACATGGCTTGGTTCGCTCCTTAAGCCAAACTCGGGAAGCCGCTCCAAGTCGAATCATTGAAATCCTCGTCGCATTTGGCGTCGTCCTTTACACCGCCACGGGCCTTTTATGCATGGCCAAAGGCGGCAGCTTTCTCGAATACAATGTACT
>CAZZDT010000852.1:0-2538 GCA_964652435.1 uncultured Bdellovibrionales bacterium | reverse complement strand
TTACCGCGCCTTTTGATGCAAAGATCAATTCTCTTTTTGGGACTGTTCAGATCTTTGGAGCTTTTCCGTCTGGCACGAAAGCAACCGCATCCATTCGTACCGGACAAACCGCAACACCAGATGATACGTGGACGAAGTGGTCACGAGAAATCGGGGTGAAGGGCGGTAAAAGCAAATCGAAATTGAGCGGCCGATACATGCAGGTTCGCTTAACGCTTCACGGTGACGACGATGCGACACCAGAGGTGCATAGACTTAAGGTCGCTTTTTTACGTCAGAACCTTCCTCCCTTTGTGAAAGAGATTGTTGCTTTGCGTAAAGGGATAGCACTGCTTCCAGTTCTTCGTGAGAAGAGTGAGAGCAAAGTGGTAACGCTGGGCGATAAAATATCTGATTCCGTTCGTGCCAACAGTGAAAAATCAAGGCACCCAAAAGTGCGTGCTCCGAAGGCGCGTCAGGTTAAGCGCGATGGTGCTTTAACCGTTCGTTGGGTGGCGGAAGATCCCAACGGGGATGCTTTGAACTACCAGTTGGAAGTACGTGAGTCTGGAAAGAAGCAATGGAAAGTACTTCAACAAAGCACGGCTGCTCCATTTTTTACCATGAACTCTACTCAGCTGCCGGATGGTCATTATCAATTTCGAGTCCAGGCTTCGGATGCTCCATCGAACCCGGTGGGTGAAGAACGTATGGATACTCGGGAGAGTCGTGCGGTACTGGTGGATAACACACCGCCTTCTATCAAGAAGCTGCGGGTGAGTGATGATGATGATCTCTATACTGCTACGGCCGTGGTGCACGATGACATCGGACCTATCCGCGAGGCTGTATTCTCCTTGAATGGCGCCCCATTTTTAAAAGCTCGCGCCGCGGACGGCATTTTGGATGGCCCCACAGACAAGCTTGTGATGCCTTTGGGATTGCTGGCACCCGGTTCTTACCATTTGATGATTCGGGCACGTGATGACGCAGAAAATCGCACGATTGGTGAGCTGCGATTTGAAGTCTCCGAATAGAATCTTTAGGGTAGCGTCAGCGTCATAGGGCTGCAGCATTCTGTTTAGAATCTGCAGTGACGGGATGGACCCAACAACTCAGGAAAAAAAGAATGCGACGGATTTCTATATCCTTGATTTTATTAGCTTTCCTCTCAGGATGCGCTTCTTCTAGCTCTTCGAACGCACCTGCACGACAGATAACAGCCACCACGGGCACCAATTACGATGACAATGGGCTGCCGGGCTGGGTGAATCGTGGCAGTGCTGCGATCATTGGGGACACCGGACGAATTTTTTATGGCATGGGCATGGCCGGTGGCATCAAGAACCCATCCCTTCTGCGTATGACCGCCGATAACCGAGCTCGCGCAGAGGTGGCTAAGCAGTTCGAGGTATTCACTGCTTCTTTGATGAAAGATTATATGGATTCCACTGGTGCTCAGGAGGTGGAACAGGCCATCAAGACGCTGACGAAGAAGAGCTTAAAGGGCTCTGAGATTGTTGACCGTTATATCGATAAAGATGGGACGATGTATGCATTGGCCCAAGTCGATCTGAAGCGCGTGGAAACGGTGATCAAGCAAGCCGAAGAATTGGGTGCGGTAAAGAACCACGCAGATGACGGTTCTTTGGAAAAGATGTTCGATGAAATGGGTAAGAAAGCGGCTCCTCCCGCACCTCCAGCGGTGGCCAGTGGCGCCGATGTGAGTGGTGGTGCAGTAGGCGGTGCGACATCAAGACCGTCCGATGGTGAAGAAACACGAGAGCGTCGCGGTGGCAAGCCAGGCTGGGTTGATGGTTATGGTTCAGAATACCCTCATGAAACATTTTTATGTGGTGTAGGCATGGGCCCAGAGCGGCCACTGGCTGAAAGTGGGGCTTATGCTGCCTTGAGCCGAATTTTCGTGGCTCGGGTTGATTCAGCCAGCAAAGATTTTATGGGTGCCTATACCTCCAGTGGTTCGGTTCCTCTTGAGACCCAGTCTTCTGAGGCTCTTACGAAAATCTCAACGGACAAGCTTTTCAGTGGCGTGCGAATCCCAGAAGTTTGGACTGACGACGAGGGCACTGTCTATGCTCTGGCGTGTTTAGAGCGTGCCAAAGCCAGTCGTATTCTTAAAGAAGAGATTGCGCTCAAGGACGATAAAGCTGGGCGGCATCTCCAAAATGCTGCTCGGGTTGATAAGGCGCAGCGAGTTGCAGAATTGTCGAAGGCACTTTCCACTCTCATCGAACGAGCCGCACTGAACGCAGAGCTACGAATCATTGATGTTCGCGGTATTGGGGTAGCGGGTGAGTATTCTCATGCTGATGTTGTGGCGGCGTTTGAAGCTGCTTTGGATGCACTCAAGGTGGGTGTGGTTGCCGAAGGTGCTCACGATTCAGAATTTCGTACCTCGCTTATCGCTGGTTTGAAAAAACGAGGTTACACTGTGCTGGAAAATGGCGCCGACCCGTCTTTGGATATTTTACTGAAGGCAAAAATCACCATCGAAGATGGTGGTAAGGGAACGGGTAAAGCGGCCAAGATTCACTTTGC
>CAZZDT010000851.1:0-2538 GCA_964652435.1 uncultured Bdellovibrionales bacterium | reverse complement strand
GGCTGACATGGCTGATATGGCCGACCCATCGGACATGAGTGACATGAGCGATCCAGCTGACATGGCTGATATGGCCGACCCATCGGACATGAGTGACATGAGTGACCCTGCTGATATGGCTGACGCAACCGATGCAACTGACGCAACGGATGCAACGGATGCAACTGACGCAACGGATGCAACTGACGCAACGGATGCAACGGATGCAACGGATGCAACGGACCCTGTGGTTACCGGTTGTACAGATCCTGACGCATGTAACTACGATGAGCTGGCGGTTGAAGACGACGGTTCTTGTTACAACGCAGAAGAAGGTTTTGATTGTAACGGCCAATGCCTTGAAGGAGATACCGTTCCGGTAACCATGACGGATTCTTTCGGTGATGGCTGGAACGGCAACACCATCAGTGTTGGCGATCAGTCAGCTACACTGGAAGATGGCTCAAGCGGAACCGCGTCGTTCTGCCTGGATATGTCAATTTGTAACGAGTACGTCGTGGGTGGTGGATTATATTCGAGCGAGATTTCTTGGACCATCGGGGAACAAGAAGGAGCCGGTACAGCAACGGGTCTCATCGGTACATGCGTTACCGGCTGCGGTGACGAGAACGCCGAAAACTACGACCCGGATGCAGACATCATCGACAACACACTGTGTGAATTCCTTCTGGTTCAAGGTTGCGTAGACGAAACTGCGTGCAACTACGACCCAGCAGCTGAGCAAGACAACGGCACCTGTGAGTATCCTGACGAAGGATTTGATTGTGAGGGGGCTTGTCTATCGGGAACACTGGTAACCGTAGGCGGCGGCTCTTACTTGAGTGAGAAGTCTTGGACCATCACGGCTTGTGATGGAAACGGTACTCAAATTGCTGAAGGTGGTGCTCCTTACGCCGAGTGTCTCGAGCTGGGTGAAGGTTACATCCTTGATCTCGCCGATTCGTACGCTGATGGCTGGGACGGCACCACCATGACCATCAACGACACCAGCTACACGGTGGAGTCGGGGGCAACGGCTTCCTTTACGGTTGGAACATGCGTCACCGCTTGTGGCGATGAAAATGCTGATAACTACGATGCCAATGCGGACATCGTTGACAACACTCTTTGTGAGTATGCGCTGGTGCAAGGTTGCATGGATGCTACCGCATGTAATTATGTGAGCTTCATGTGTACAGAGGCAGTAGGTGTACTGGATGTGAATCAGCCCGATTCAAGCACCGGCGTCCCTGCCGACGGCGAAGTCTGGTACCAGAGCTTCACGGCTACAACCAGCGGTACATTTGAGAAGTTTGCTTTTAAGACCAACGGAGCCTACACGGCCACGGGCACGGTAACCATCCGAGCTGGAGAAGGTGTTGAGGGTGAGGTTCTTTATACTTCAACAACGCCATGGACCTTTGGTGAGCCTACCAACGACTGGAATTTCTATGAGTTGAGCTCAGCTTTAACGCTTGAGTCCGGTTCTGTTTACTCCATTCAATTGTCGGATGTCGCTCCAGTGGTTGCGGACGAGCCCATTGGCGGCTTTTTGGGCAATGCAGACAGCGTTTACGACGGTGGCCAGTTTGAATACACAGGCTACGGTGTTTACGGAGACCTCGCGTTCCAGGTTCACGTAATTGTGGACAACATGACCTGTACGGCGGATGACGAAGCAGCGTGTGGTGGTAATCCAGAACTTTGCTTTATTGCCGAAGAAGATGATGGTTCATGTGAATATCCGGCAGAGGGCTTTGACTGTGCTGGAGCGTGTCTTGAGGATTACCTTGAGTTAACCCTGGCCGATTCTTACGGTGACGGCTGGAATGGGAACATTTTGACCATCAACGATGTTGATTACACCATTGAAACGGGCTCAGCCGTGAACGCATGTGTCGAAAAGGATGCCTGTTATATCATTGAGTGGACAGCTGGCTCTTTCGCATCTGAAACATCTTGGTCGTTTAACGGCCAATCTGGTTCGGGCGGCTCGACCCCTGAGAATATGGGAGAATGCATTACGGATTGTTTGGATGAGAATGCCAGCAACTACAATGCTGATGCACACATCGCCGATAATTCATTGTGTGAATTTGACTTGGTTCAAGGTTGTACAGATGCAGCTGCGTGCAATTATGACGCAGCGGCGGAGCAAGATAATGGCACCTGTGAATATCCTGATGAAGGCTATCAGTGTGATGGTACGTGTGCAGAAGGAAGAACATTGGTGACAGTGGGTGGCGGCAGTTGGGCATATGAGCACAGTTGGACCATCACAGCTTGTGACGGAACTGAATTGGCTTCCGGTGGCGATCCCTTTGAGGATTGTGTTGCACTGGGAGACAATTACAACATCAACTTGGTTGACTCGTATGGTGACGGTTGGGACGGAGCCAGCATGACCATTGGTGATGCAAGTTACACTGTTTCAAGCGGTGCAACTTACTCTACAACCGTAGGTGTTTGTGAGTAATACGTTCCATCAGTTGGAACTGATTCAAAATAGTTAATTTAAAAAGGCTGCATCGACTTAAGGTTGATGCAGCTTTTTTTTTT
>CAZZDT010000850.1:0-2539 GCA_964652435.1 uncultured Bdellovibrionales bacterium | reverse complement strand
GGACTCGAATCAACCTACGCCTCACCATTGGAAATGCTTCGTGGTCAATTCGGTCTTCTGCCCAAAGTGGAATACGACGGCGAATTTGAAGATGAAGCCGCCAGTATCAACCCTGCCTACAAACGCAATGTATGGTTCACCGAATGGGGTAAAGACAGCGGTCTCTCGTTACGCCACACGGGCGATAAACTTGTAGACCACAAGTCCCCCTTTCAAAAAGTGGAAGTCTTCAACACCTATAAATATGGCAAAATGCTCACTCTAGATGGTCTCATTATGACCACCGAAAAAGATGAATATGTATATCACGAAATGATTGCTCACCCTGCCATGCAAGCTCACAAGGATGCCAAGCGAGTTTTAATCGTCGGTGGTGGAGATGGCGGTGTTGCAAGAGAACTTCTTCGTTACGAGCAGCTCGAAGAAGTCGTTGTCGCTGAAGTTGACGAAGTAGTCATCAAAACGGCTCGTGAACATTTCCCTAAGATTGCATCCAGCTTTGCTCATCCTAAAACGAAGTTAGAAATCGGTGACGGGATGAAATATGTGAGTGAATGCGACGATGCTTCCTTCGATTTGGTCATTGTTGATTCACCGGATCGCGTGGGCCCAGCCGAGGGCCTCTACTCTGAAGAGTTCTACCAAAACATTCATCGCATTTTGAAACCCAATGGAATTATGGTTGCTCAAAGTGAATCACCGAGATTCAATGAGCACGTTTTTGTAGGAATCGCGAACTGCCACCGAAAACTTTTTGGCAATGACAAGGTATGGACATACTTGGCGTTCGTCCCAACCTATACAACCGGCATGTGGGCCTTTTCTTTCGCATCCAAGGGCGATTTCAAACCATCAAGCATCACGAGTGAAGCCGCTGCCTCATTCTCAAAAGAGCATGACCTGCAATACTACAATGAAGACATACATAATGCCGCATTTGTTTTGCCAACTTATGTGAAGAAGATGCTAGAAGCGTAAGCGGACTAACTCATTGCTCGGTTCTTAGAAAGCTTAGATTGTACGTCTGATTTAAGCGCATTCATCATCTTCTTCAGACGCTCGATGCCTTCATCCCCATGATGCTCTTTCACTGCGGACTTTAGTGCCGCCTTGGGTTTCATCGATTTAATATCCCCGACATAAATTCTAGTCAGCATCTCAACAAAGTGAGATTCTTTCATTCTCCATTTATGACGTTTGTGTTCAGGACGTTCACGATTTGCCGACTCTACATATTCATTGATGATGTTTAAAAACCATTTTTTGCGTTTTTCATAATTCGCTAAGTGATACGCCATTTGCGCATAAACCTTATTGGCCAAGGCCACCGCCTCATCATCTTTATATAGACCTCGCCAAAACTCTGGATTGACCAAGTCTTCTCGAGATTCCTGCAGCCTTTCCACAATTTCAGAGCAATCTTGCCGATACTCGCGATAAACCTGCACTCCAATCAGCAGCCGTACACCCTCTAAAAAGCCAGGTATCATCCACCGTGGAAGCGCTCCTTGTTTGAGGCTTCTACCATTCGGCTCGAAAATTAGTTTTTCAAAGCGTTCTACCAATATTCGGCTAAAAGCATCGCGACCAAACTTTTGGATCTGATCTATATTGAGTGCGCGCTTTACTTTTTGCGGAAAAATCTCAGGGCGCTCTTTAAGTTCAGCAACCACCTTCTTAACATCAGCTTCAGTAAGCGGCTTCTCGTTTTTTTGAATAAACTCAACCAATGCCGACTCTGTCACATCAAGCAGTTGGTGAAGCTCCCGTAATATCAACTGGGCCTCACGCGCTGAATTTTCCTTATCCGCCATCGGTCACCAAATAAAATACGCGGAGATCCCGTTTAGAGATCAATCAAGACAGCTTCAACCAGACCATTGGTTGCGCGCCATTTAATTAATACTGAAATTCAGAAACAATGCGCTGCAACTCTTCAGCAGTCATTGCCATAGCTCGAGCTGATTGCAAAAGCTTCGCTGAGTGTTCAGCGTTACCTTGCGCTGTGTCAGCAACATCACGAATGCTCTCAGCAATCTCACCCGTGATATTACTCGCCTGAACAATCGTCATTCCAACCTCGTTGGCCGTTGACGCCTGCTGCTCAACTGCACCTGCGATGGCCGTTTGGTTGCTATCAATTTGATTAATGATCTTGCTGATATCTCCGATAGCATCCACGGCAGCGTGACTGCTGGCGGCAATGGACTCAACAAGCTTTCGAACGTCATCTGTTGCCTTGGCTGTTTCTTTAGCCAGCTCCTTAACTTCGTTTGCAACAACAGCAAAACCTTTACCGGCCTCACCCGCTCGCGCGGCCTCAATCGTCGCGTTCAACGCGAGTAGGTTAGTCTGTTCTGCAATCGAAGAAATAACCTTTAGGACATTATCGATTTTTCCACTGCTCTCTTCGAGTTCAACAACTGTCGACGTTGTCTGATTAGCTGCGTCAACTGCTGTCCTGGCAACTTGAGACACCTCGTGTACGTTTCGTGAAATCTCTCCAATGGACACTTCCAACTGACTCACCCCATCGGTA
>CAZZDT010000849.1:0-2539 GCA_964652435.1 uncultured Bdellovibrionales bacterium | reverse complement strand
GGCAACTACGTAGATGCTGAAAAAGCGGTCGTTTTAGCCAGCCATATTATTGAACGCGCCCCCAATAAGTCTTTAGAAATATTATGTCTAGGACTACATGGTACTTCACAACTTCGACAGGGCAATGTCGAAGCCGCCAGCAGCAAAGTCAAGAAGGCGACCAAGCTCTTACGCGAACACACCATGTCGAATTACGATACGTCCTTCAGTAGAGTATTTACAGCCGAGGCCTGTATGGACCTTGCACTTCTCAGCAAGCATGGAACCATTGGCGACCCAGAGCGACACGCCCAGAAGGCAAAGCAAGCCATCGGATTTCTTGAAAATACTGCTCGTCAATGGCTGGTGTTGCAACCGGCTCTAGAAAGACTCCATGCCCACTGGGCGCTCCTGCACCAAGACTATGTACGGGCTCGAAAATCGTTGGAGAAAAGCTTGGCCTTGTCTCGTAGACTTGAAATGAAAATGGATGAGGCAATGGCTCTGATGGATTTAGGACGATGTGCCGGTGTCAGTGGAGCCCAACAAAAGCAATATCTTATCACCAGCCATGGTTTGCTTACGGCACTTCAATGCCACAACCGAGCCCGGACGGCTCAAAAGGCCTTAGACGCCCTCAAGCTCTAAACTGCCGCATGCTCAGTGGCCCAGTGTTTCGCAATATCCTCTCGACGACATAGCCAAACATCATCATGAGACTGAACGTAGTCTAAAAATTTTCGCAATCCCTGAATGCGGCCGGGGCGTCCCACGATTCGACAATGCAAACCAACGGACATCATCTTGGGAGCAACCTGACCCTCTTCATAGAGGCAATCAAATGCATCTTTAAGGTAATGATAAAACTGTTCACCGTTGGCGAAACCCGAGGCTGTCACAAACCGCATATCGTTGTTGTCTAAAGTGTACGGGATAACCAAGTGTCTCTGATCTCCCTTGGTCACCCAATAAGGCAAATCGTCGCCGTAGCTATCGGCATCATATAAAAATCCACCCTCTTCCATAATCAAACGACGTGTATTTGGACTGGGCTTGCCTTGATACAGACCGAGAGGTCGACTGCCTACAACCTCAGTGTGGATACGAACGGCTTCAGCAATATGGTGACGCTCTTTATCCTCTGACATGTTTTGATAATCGATCCACCTCAACCCGTGGCTTGCGACCTCCCAACCCGCCTGGACCATGGCCGCGGCTGCCTCTGGATTTTTCTGCAAGGCCAAAGCAACCGCAAACACTGTGCACGGAACCTCTTTCTCCGTGAACAGTCGGTGCAAACGCCAGAAACCCGCCCGAGAGCCATACTCATAAAGAGACTCCATGTTCATATGCCGCTGATTTACATAGGGGGTAGCGCCAATAATATCACTGAGCAACCACTCAGAGCTCTGATCGCCATCGAGAATACAGTTTTCTCCGCCCTCTTCGTAATTGATCACAAACTGCAAAGCGAGCCGAGCATTATCAGGCCACTTAGGATGAGGCGCGTTTTCTCCATAACCAACAAGGTCTCTTGGCATTCCCATATCTCTCAACCGACACCTCCCAGAGTTGAATCAGCGTAGGAGGTGTTATCATCCAAAGAGGGGAATTGAATCAAGCTTCTAGACTTACTCGTCGAGAAACCCTTCGAGATTACGGGCTCGCGCCGGGTGTCTCAACCGAGACAATGCCTTCGCTTCAATTTGACGAATGCGTTCGCGGGTCACATCTAAACCTTCACCGATCTCTTCCAAAGTATAATCTCTCTCTTCGCCGAGACCGAACCGCATACGGATAATACTTTCTTCACGGGGGGAGAGTGTGGACAACACTGTCTGGATTTTCTCGGATAAATCGGCATGTTCTACCTCACACATCGGGTCGTCTGCGTCCCCGGAAGCAACAAAATCCCCAAGAAAACAATCCCCTTCATCTCCAATGGGTGCATCCAAAGAAAGTGGATCTCGAACAACGTTCTGAATCTTTTCCACGCGCTCAAGAGGAATACCTAACTTCTTTGCAATATCGCTTGCGGTGACTGGACGCCCCAATTCACGCTCCAGGTATCGTCGCGTTTGACGCAATCGGTTCACGCTTTCGTTCATGTGAACAGGAACCCGAATCGTTCGTGCCTGATCCGCTAAGGCCCGATTGATAGATTGACGAATCCACCACACCGCATAAGTTGCAAACTTATAACCGCGCTTATAGTCAAACTTTTCAATAGCCCTCATTAAACCCAGATTGCCCTCTTGAATGAGGTCGGCCATCTGAAGCCCACCGTTCTTGTACCGGCCTGCAATTTTCAAAACGAGTCGTAAATTTGACTTCACCAAGGTGGTTCTATCTGCCTCTATATCTGCGCCGTAACCAACCATGACCTCGTAAGATTGGCGCAAATATTCAATGGGCATCCCACACGACTTTTCGATGCCTTCCAAACGCCTGCGACATGAATTCACACGTAGAGCTACATCCCGCGTAATGGGCCGGCTGCTGCCGAGTCGACGACTGGCTTTTACCAAACCGCTGTTACCGGACTCTACCAGTTCAGCAA
>CAZZDT010000848.1:0-2540 GCA_964652435.1 uncultured Bdellovibrionales bacterium | reverse complement strand
CACCCGCCACAACAATGGCGTCTACTTTTTCAGCCGTGAAAAAAGCTACCGCTTTCTTAAGGTTAGCAATGTTTTCAGCTGCACCGTCTTTGATATCGGTCAATGCGCCAAGAACAATGCCTTCAGCGTTTGCGCCGTCTTTCCAAGTAACAGTAGAGCCGTTGCGCTCCCACTTGCCATTGGCAGTTTCAATCATCTGTGGTGCACCTTCGCCGGCTGCGCCAACACATGCTGGGTCAGCTTTGGTTGGAAGTGCTTCAGCTTTAACTTCAACAGCCTCTGCTTTTGCTGGCTCTGCCGCCGCCTTGTCTGCAGGTGCTGGTGCTTCAGTGTTAGACTGACAAGCAGCCAGTGCGCCAATAAGTCCGAGAGAGATAAATAACGAACGAGATTTCATTTAGACGCCCCTTCAAGAGTCGAATGGTGGTTCAAGGCGTGTGAACGTAACACTTGTGATAGAGGTCATCAACGGAGGTTGACGCAGAAAAACAAACTTATCGTGGATTTTGCGCAGCGGGGGCTTTTCCCTCATCGAGCATTCGACGCGCTGCGTTCTTTACGCGAGGCGATGGGTGACCACTGGCCAAAGTCACCAGGAAGCCCTCGGCCATGCGGCCGCCAATGCCACCAATGGCGTAAACCACTTGAACCATGAAAATTTCATCTTTCAGCCGGGTGCTAGCAATCATGGCCTCCACCGCCCGGTCATCGCCAATCTGAGCCAGCGTGCCGATGAGACGCAGAATGATGTCGTTATCTTCCTCGGTCTTGAGCAAAGCCACCAACGGCTCAAGGGCCTTGGACTCCTTAAGCTCACCCAAACGCGTGATTAAAAAGAGCCTCTGCCGTTTGTCCGTTGCCCCCGGCAAGAGGGTTAAAAGCTCAGCCCCAGGTTTTTGGAGCATTTCCAGACGCCAAATCACATGAACCCAGCCATCTCGAAAACCATTCTCAACCGAACCCACCAACCGGTGTGGCTCTTTTCCGTAGCCCATCGCATCGATAGGTGGTTCGCCACTGGCCGGAATCAAGCGTACCAGAACCTCACGGCGCTGCTCACCAGCCACTTCCACAACATCGCCCACCTGAAGCTCTAATGAGTATCCCTCTTCTGTTCGGTACTCGGGGGACCAATTCACCGCAGAATCTTGGTCTAGGGCACTGGCCACCATGTCACGGATGGCATCACGCAGAGCGGGATCTTGATCAAAATGAGAAGGCGCATTGACCAACACGCGATTCAGTTCCAGGCGAGAACCAAAATACCCCTGATGCCATCCCAGGGCGGCTAAAGTAGCCACCACCACAAGCACCAAGACAGGGATGGCAGCTTTTTTCATCTACATCCCCACCAAAAGCCGGTCCCCAAATACGGCGGGCAGACCCGCTTCAAGAATCTTTCGGCGTTGCGAGAAGATATCGTATTCCAACCGTTTGTAGGTAAAGAGCTTGGTTTCAGTGTCGTAAATACCGCAGCAGGCTCTTGGGTCTCGATCCCGAGGCTGCCCTACACTGCCATCGGTAATAATATAACGCGCATCATCCCCGCATTGAACCTGACCATCGATGACGGGCTCTACTGAATCCCCAGTGATCCGAAAAGAAATGGTCAAATGGCTGTGCCCAATGAAAGTAACGGGCGCAAGTTCGTCAAATCCACCGCGCAGCACACCCATAGCCTGGTCGGCTGAGAAGAGATAATCAAATGCCTCAGGTACCACGGGAGCACCATGACAGAACTCCACATCGCCTTCCCGAACCTTGAACGGCATTTGAGCCAACCACTCTAAGTTTTCGGGAGACATCCTCTCCTTGCACCAATTCAGCGCCTGACGAGCCGCATCATAGTAATCCTCGTAGCTCATCCGATCGGCCACCGCAGCATCGTGGTTACCCACCACCGCAATGGGATCCAAAGCACGAATCTTTGTACAAACTTCGTCTGGGTTCGCGCCGTAACCCACAGCGTCTCCAAGAAAGGCGTATCGGTCCACCTGCTCGGACTTAAGGTAATCGAGCACCACATCTAAGGCCTCAATATTGCCGTGCACATCTGAAAAGATTCCGTAACGCATGATACCTCTTTCAACACCTACTCTTTCATAGTCTAGCACGACTTTCGTGCGCATTCCCACATTCAGCTATTCACAAAGGTAGCGGCTTCGTAGTAGACAGGCCCTCTTGTGAAGAATGTACCTGAAATAGAAGCGTTAGCGCTCTTGGAAATCGAAGGGATCCCCTCGGCGCTTAAGGCCCAGGATGAAGCCCTGAAGATGGCTGAAATACAGGTTGTGGCCTTTGCACCGGTCTCTCCGGGCAAGGTTATCTTCATTTTTGCGGGCGATGTGGCCAGTGTGGAAGCTGCTTTGGCCTCCGCCGACGAGAGTCTTGGGCCCCGTAGAATTGACCACTTACTCATTCCATTTGTTCATCCAAGCGTGGTGGGAGCACTTCACAATGAACGCGTGGATGCCCCAACTGGGCAAGCCATTGGTATGCTGGAGCTCAAAACCGTTGCCTCGGGCATTCTTTGTGCAGAC
>CAZZDT010000847.1:0-2542 GCA_964652435.1 uncultured Bdellovibrionales bacterium | reverse complement strand
GGCTGGGCCGGACTTGCTCTGTTTAGCCGAATGTAATCCCGTTACCGCCGAAGGCTGCGCCACAGCGGGTACGGTCTGTCAGCCTGCGGGAATCATCGGTGATCCAACTTCCTATGGTGTTTGTATTCCAAACGGGCAAATTCCTTCAGCGGACCTCTGTCCTACGGGTACTCTGGGGCTCTACGACGGCGTTTGTGTTCCACCATCAGCGATTGCCTGCGCCGATACACCCATGAACGGAGCATGCTCATTCGAGTATGCTGGCATTGAACACCACGGCTTCTGCTTTGGCGCCGACGAATCCTCAAAAGTTTGCCTCTCGCCGTGCGATGCCGGAGCAGGGGTTGCTTGTGAAAACCCGAACAACGTATGTCAGCCGGTAGGTGTTATTGGTGATCCAGCCACCGTTCAGGTTTGTATCCCGAACAACACATTAACCAGCGATGCTGATTGTCCAACGGGTACCTACGGGCTTTACGATGGCGCGTGTGTGCCGCCTTCGCTTTATCCGTGTCTGGCTGAAGACCCGACAGATTTCACGTCAACGCTCGGGCAGGCCTGTGAATTTGATTACTTCGGTGAGACCATCAGCGGAGCATGTTACGGCGATGGAACAACCCCGGCCGCATGTTTGCCGCAATGTCATCCATCGGGAGCTACGGTCGATGAAGAAAGCGGCTGCGTCAACCCGAACAACGTTTGCCAGGCCATCGGTATCATCGGTGATCCAGCAACAGTTGAAGTCTGCATTCCAAGCAACCTTGGGTGTACAGACGCAGATGGCGTCGATCAGGACAGTTTGTGCCCATCAGGTACACACCGCTGCGTGGAAGGCGCCTGTATTCCGCCTAGTATTTACCCATGTCTCGACCCAGACAATCCTGAAAACTACGCAACGATGCTCGGTGCAGAATGTACCTTCTCCTATCTTGGCGAAGAGATTTCGGGAAGCTGTTTTGGTACCGGACAGGAACCAGCGGCGTGTCTCGCAAATTGCGACCCGTCACCGTTTGATGGCTCTGCGCCGATCGCTTGCGCCAACTCAAACAACATTTGTCAGGCAACAGGTGCGGTTGGTGATGCTGCCACCGTCAACGTCTGTATTCCTGACACGCTAGGTTGCCAAGTTGACAGTGACTGCCCAAGTGGTTCGCTCTTTTGCGACAAGGGTGGATGTGTAACGCCTTCCGCCGTTGCATGTATCTCACCGGATGACCCGAATGATTTCACAGCGACCATTGGTCAGCCCTGTGAATTCTTGTTTAACGAAACTGAAGTCACAGGTATCTGTTTTGGTACAGGCACAACGCCGCCAGCGTGCTTAGCGGCTTGTGATCTTGCACCTACCGATGGCAGTGACCCAATTCCTTGTGCCGTTGAAAGCAATATTTGTCAGGCCTCTGGTGCCATTGGTGATCCGAACACGGTTCAGGTTTGTATCCCTAACTCGGTAGGCTGCTCTGAAGACAGTGACTGTCCGTCAGGTACCTTTGGTTGTACCGAGGGTAGCTGCATCGCGCCATCCGCGGTTCCATGCGCAAACCCAGATGACCCGGAAGATTACACAAGTAGCCTCGGTCAAGATTGTACATTCAATTACGACGGCCAAGATTACGCTGGTGTCTGCTTCGGTACAGGCACATCTCCTGCGTTCTGTCTGGATACATGTGACCCGGCACCATTGGATGGTTCGCCAGGATCAGAGTGCGCCAACACAAACAATATTTGTCAATCCACAGGGTTGATTGGTGATCCAGCAACTCGCCACGTCTGTATTCCGGCGACTTCAGGCTGTTCGGTCGCATCTGATTGCCCAAGCGGCTCATTTAGCTGTTTTGAAGGTGCGTGCGTGCCTCCATCGGCCCCAGCCTGTGCCAACCCGAATGACCCAGCCGACTTCACAAGCACCATTGGTCAAGACTGTGCCTTTGATTACTTAGGTACCACAGTGGCCGGTAAGTGCTTCGGCACAGGTGACGTTCCACCTGCATGTCTTGACACCTGTGACCCTGTAAACAACATCGGTTGTGCGAACGCCGGTAGCGTTTGCCAGGCATCAGGCATCACCGGTGACCCATCAACTGTGAATGTCTGTATCCCAGCATCTGCAGGCTGTACGGTCGATTCAGATTGCCCAACCGGTACCCATGGCTGCATCGATGGGGCCTGCGCGCCACCATCAGTAACGCCTTGCCTAGACACCGCAGACCCAACCGATTTTACGCTGATGATTGGTCAGCCATGTGCCTTTGAGTACATGGGTGGTACCTTTGATGGCGTTTGCTACGGAACAGGTGATGCGCCACCGGCGTGTCTCGACACTTGTAACGTTGCCGCAGGGCAAGGATGCGCCAATGCAAACAACCTTTGTCAGGCCACGGGCGCCATCGGCGACCCAACCACGCTCAACCTTTGTATCCCGGCTGATCTTGGTTGCTCTGTAAGCTCAGACTGCCCGAGTGGTGCGCTCGAGTGTATCGACGGCATTTGTATTACGCCTTCGGCGGTAGCTTGTGCCAACCCTGATGATCCAACCGACTTT
>CAZZDT010000846.1:0-2545 GCA_964652435.1 uncultured Bdellovibrionales bacterium | reverse complement strand
CTGACTGAGGCGCACGATTGGGGTGAGAAAAGGGCCCAGGCGCGATTTCGTTTAAAGGCGCTGGAAAAAAAAGCGAGCGATTTTTACAGTCATGTTGGCTTTCAGCTGCCGTATGTTCTGAGTGAGGCTCAGTGTATCCCTCTGTGCACGGGGCGACATCTCAATGTGATCAACCGCCTTCGCTACCGTGGTAGGGCCTTGGCCAAGATTCAACAGCCCGGGGATGCCAGCGCTGTTTTAGCGGCGGATCATCAGCGGTTTTTGGCTGCCTACGATGGGGCGGTGGACGATTTTTTGAGGGCTGCGGGTGAATTTCAGCACGCTCAGCGGTGTGCTTTGCAAGAAAGCCAGCAAATCCGAGAGATTTTGGTCCAAGCCAAAGCCCAGCTTTTGGAGGCCTGTAGCCTGGGGGATGAGTCCTACAAATCGATTAAAAAACGGGTGGTTAGAACAAAACGTGCCCTGGGGTTGGGGGCGCTCCAAAAGCTTCCGACTTCAGTTGGGCCCATTTACGGCTTTGAATGAGCGCTTTGGGCTGGGTGAAACGGTTGCAAAATCGCCAACAGTGGTTTAGATGCCCGCTTGTACACGGGTTTTGTGCACAAACAGATCCCGAACTTTGTTGAGACAACTTTGAAAGAGGCATAGGCAAATGGCCAAGAAATCAATTATCGCGCGTGAGCGCAAAAGAGAAAAACTGGTGGCACACCACCGTGCGCGCCGTAATGAATTGCGCAAAGCAATGATCGATCCCAACCTGACCGAAGATGAGCGCCAGGAATTGCGTTTCAAATTGGCCAAGCTTCCACGGGACTCTTCTCCCACGCGTTTGAGCCGGCGCTGTCAGATGACAGGCGTGTCTCGTGCCGTTTATCGAAAGTTTCAAGTCAACCGAATCACTTTCCGTAAAATGGCGCTTGAGGGTTTGCTCCCCGGCGTGACCAAGTCCAGCTGGTAACACGTACGCGTACAATCGAACGAAAGAAACCGTGGTCTCAGACCGCGGTTTTTTTGTTGGTGCGAGACCCACTATTCAAAAAGAACGTCGTCATTGGATAGGGTTTGTGAGCGTCGCTGTTGGTTGAGATCGCAATGGCGCAAAACGGCATCTTTTTGTGCCTGCGGTGCATTGATGTGATCCATGCGTACTAAAATTAAATTGGGCAATTCTAAAAGCGGGCTGAGGTCATCAACGGGGTTTTGACCCAAGTAAATTTCTTCAAGTGAAAGAAGGCCTTTGAGGGGACTCAAATCACTCACGCTGTTTTTATACAGGTTGAGTTGGCTGAGGTGGGTTAAGTGTGCCAAAGGGGCAATGCTTTTCACCAAGTTATCGCTGAAGGACAGATTTTTCAGTTGTGTGAGGGCGTTTAATGGCTCGAGATCGTCGATGAGATTGAAACGCAAGTGCAGCGTTTCAAGGTTGTCGAGGGAGGACAGGGGCGTGAGGTCATCAATATCATTGTCCAAAAGCGTGAGGCTTTTGAGTTGTTTTGCGGCGGACAGCGGGTTCAGTGAGGCGATGGGGTTCATACCCACATTCAACTCTGCCAAATGTTGAAGCTCGGACAGCGGGCCGATATCGCGCACCTCGTTCATGTGAAGATCGAGTTCGAAAAGGTTGGTGCAATACTCAATGCCCACGAGATTTTTAATCTCTCGTTGAAAACAACTCAGATGTGTAATGGTGCTGATTTGGGTCTTGGCTGTCTCGCGCACACATCGCGCCAAATGTTGGTCGCCAAAAACAATGCCGTAGGCGAGATAGGGATCAAAGGTTTCCATTGGCCGCCTTTAATTAAGTTCAGGTGGGTGCCCCAAGCTGGTGAGTTGTTCGGTAATCAGATCGCGTCGGCGATTAAGGCCTTTGGTGTGCCCGTAAGAAATATAGTAGGCCGTGGCGTAGAGCACGCCAAAGAGCCCAAAGACCACAAAGCACATGATCCAATGCCACAAGAACCCTAAGGGTGAGGCCAACACCCCCAGCACCAAAAACCAATAAAGGTGTTTTCGTATCTTTACGATATCACGCAGTTCGGTGTCTGTGTTTTTAAGGTCGGTTCGCAGTTGGGTCAGTTGATCTTTCATTTTTTCCTTACACCGGGGTTAAACCATTTTAGGGTCAAAGAGGGGTATTTTCAATGATTGGTCTTTGAATTTGCCGGGTTCAAATGAATGAATCTTTTGGAATGATGATTTGGGTGAGAAATGTTACAGTGTTTACATCTGGAGGTGCACATGGCGTATCCCAACCGGGCTCTGATTTTGGCGTTAGAGGCCACCCACGCGAAGCTTAAAACCAGTCCCTTGTACGCTTGGGGCCATTTGGGTGCTTGCAATTGCGGGCACTTGGCTCAGGTGGTCACGCGCAAGTCTGCGGCGGAAATACATCGTTTGGCCGTGCGCAGGGCCGGCGATTGGGGAGAGGTGGCCATCGATTATTGTCCACAAAGTGGCTTGCCGGTGGATCATGTCCTTTCGGAGATGTTCGATTTGGGATTGAGTGCCAGCGATATTGAACATTTCGAAGATCTTTCTGATCCCG
>CAZZDT010000845.1:0-2547 GCA_964652435.1 uncultured Bdellovibrionales bacterium | reverse complement strand
ACGGCCAAACCGTAGCCCGCGTTTTCCCAGCTGACTTATACGACCGCATTCTCTTTACCGGCTTCACCGCCGATGTATGGATTGAGCCGGGCAAACCAGCCACTCAAGGTAATATCTACCGTCAGAAAAGCTACGGCAAAAAAGCCGAAGGAAAAGTAAGTCTTGTTCTTGGTGCAGGCAATATCTCGTCCATTGGACCCATGGATATGCTCTACAAGCTTTTTGTTGAAGACGAAGTGGTGATTCTCAAGACCAACCCAGTCAACGCATACACCGGTCCCATGGTCGAACGTGCTTTCGCTCCACTCATCAATCGAGGTTTCTTCGGTGTGGTTCATGGCGGAGCTGAAGTAGGAAAACACCTTTGTGCTCATGAAGGCATCGATACCATTCATATTACGGGTTCAGACCAAACCCACGATGCAATCGTCTGGGGTGGAACCAAAAAGCAAATCAAAGAACGCAAGAAAGCTGGAACTCCAAGCAATGAGCGTCCCGTCACATCTGAGTTAGGCTGCGTGACACCCGTATTCGTTGTACCCGGTGCATGGTCGGACGTTGAGCTTGATTACCAAGCACGACAAGTTGCCGCGATGGTGGCCCACAATGGCTCCTTCAACTGCAATGCTGCGAAGGTTTTGGTAACCGCGAAAAACTGGCCACTGCGTGACGAATTCATTCACCGAGTGAAACAAACCTTAGCGTGCACACCGCCGCGAAAGGCTTATTACCCTGGTGCAGAAAAGCGCTACGAAACGTTCGTTAAAAAATACCCAGAAGCTCTTAAGCTTGGCGAAGACGGTCCAGAGATTGTTCCATGGACACTTATTCCAGACGTAGCGTGCAAGAAAAACGAATACGCTTTAACCAACGAAGCGTTCTGCGGAGTCATTGCAGATTTAGCCATCGATGCTGCGGAAGCCGATGAGTTTTTGGATAAAGCCGTTGAATTTGCCAACACGAATATCTGGGGAACTCTGTCTTGCTGTATGTTGATTCACCCGAATACAGAAAAACAGTACGGCGCAGCTTTTGAGCGTGCGATTGCAAATCTTCAGTATGGCGGAATTGGTATCAACTGCTGGCCAGGATTGATCTACGGACTTTGTGTAACAACCTGGGGTGCATTCCCAGGACACCCACTGGAAGACATTGAGTCAGGCCGCGGCGTGGTCCACAACACATACCTCTTTGACCACCCACAAAAGAGCGTTGTCAAAGCACCCTTTAGAATTCGTCCAACACCGGTTTGGTTTGCTGACCACCGCACGCTCGCAGATGTGGGTAAAGCCATGGCGACTTTTGAAGCTTCGCCATCCTTGTTGAGATTGCCTGGCGTGGTCGCTCCAGCACTGCGGGGCTAAGAATTGAGAAGGCGAGTTGAATCTCGCCTACATTCCCTTTCCAAGAAAATCCTGAATAGAGGTGCAAATAGCATCCTTGTTCGGGATTTCACTTGTGATGACGTCCTCGTCTTCACTGAACGCCTCTCTAAGATCCTTGATGAACTGTCCAGATCCATATGGACTTTCTACTTGTCCATAACAAAAGACATTAGAGAATGGGATAATCTTATCTCGTAAGAGATTCAGACAAAGTCTGGTGTCATCGGCTGACCAGTTGTCACCATCTGAAAAGTGAAATGGATAAATATTCCATTGGTCCACTGGGTATTCCGCTTCAACGATATCAGCGCACAATTTATAAGCACTGGAAATCATCGTTCCACCGGACTCCCGTGTTCTAAAGAAAGTATCTCGGTCAACTTCCTTCGCCATGGCATCGTGAATAATGAATCTCGTTTCGAGACCTTTGTACTGAGATCGAAGCCAAGTATCGATCCAAAAGGATTCAATACGAACAATTTCCTTTTGCTCTTCACCCATACTCCCCGAAACATCCATCATGTATAAAATGACGGCATTGGTTTGAGGATTGTTTGTCACTTTCCAGCTTCGGTAGCGACGGTCATCACGGGTTGGAACCACGATCGGGTTGTCCTTCGTGTATTTCCCAAGTGCAATATGACGTCGCAGTGCTCGTTTGTAAGTTCTCTTAAAATGGCGCAGCGACTCCGGGCCGTTGGTTTGAACGCCAGTGTACTTCAACTGCTCACTGGACATCTTATCTGAACCCTTAGGCTCGATGTTCGGAAGCTCCAGCGCCTCGCCCAGCATCTCCGCAAGCTCGGCAAATGTGACATCGACTTCCAACGAGTGGTCACCGCCCTCACTGCCGGCACCTTGGCCTTGGCCTTCACCTGGTTGAACATTCCCTGGCTTGAGAACATCCCCCACATCACCTTCACCTTGACCCACACCACCGGTGTCACGATGGTCAAACTGAAAATGTGGAAGCTCAATTTGAGGAACAGGGATCGAGATCTGATCGTTACCCTGCTTACCAATCATCTCACCTTGCGTGATGTACTTACGCAAGTTGTCTTTGATCTTGCCGCGAATGATTTCCCGAAAACGAGAGTGGTCTTGTTTAATCTTCAATGCCATATCTATCTAAATGCTATCACGATGTGTGCTGAACCAGCCA
>CAZZDT010000844.1:0-2548 GCA_964652435.1 uncultured Bdellovibrionales bacterium | reverse complement strand
ACCCAATCCGTTATCGGAAGTACCTCCAATGACCACGCCTTTCGGAACTCCTGCCCCAAGCATCAATGCGGCAGAGTTCAGGTTATGATCTCGGCCACCTCGAGCATTGATATTGGCCGTTCGACCAAATTCGCTAAAGCAAAGGATGGTGGTGTTATCCAGTAGAGTTCCACCCTCTTGGTTGGGTGTATTCTCTAGGTCCGTCACCAGTTGGCTGAGGGCGTTGAAGCCTGCCTGAAGATTCGCAGGGTGGTCCGTTGCCCAATTTTCGTCATGGGTATCCAAACCGCCCGCCAGCTGAATCGTAACCGATTGAGCAATATCATATTTGATAGCTTGATAAGCCAATGCAGCTTGAGCGCCGGAGCCGGTCATGTTTCCAGGGATACCGTAGCGGGCTCGAATATCGACCATTTCAGGGTCGTTGTTGTTGGTGAATTTAAAGCGGCCGCTGAGTTGTTGGGCAACCAGCTCTCGTGCTTTGGTTTGGGTATCACGGATAAAACCCAAAAATCCTTTGCGGTCGTAAAGTGCAGGATCACAGTCCACCGCCGTACTGCGGTATCTATCTAGAGCTGCACGGATATCCCCGGCTGGTGCATCGGGGCCATCGTCTAGCACTGCGATGAGGTCGGATACATTGTTCACGCTTAACGGACTTGCCCATTTGGGTTCTGCTTCGTTGAAAGCGGATACATCGGCCGCAAGGTTTGGAATTGGGAGCAGCTCGCCTTGAGAGCTAACCACATGGGTTCCGAGACTTGAGCCATTGGCAGCGAGTCCTCTGGGCTCTTTCCCAGTTAAAAAGAAATTTCTCCCGACCCCGTGGGTCAACGTGTTCATATTGATACCGCGCACAATGCAGCTTTTCTGGTAATGGGCGGCGGCAAAATTTCCTATGGCGGGACCAAAGGTCATATGCGGATAGTTTGCAGGGTCTGGGATCACAACATCGTTGGGATAATTCCCGTTGAGCATTTCATAACCAGGGTAAACGGTCTGGCTGCCGGGATTAAATGTTGGAAAGTCAGCTGGGCTGCGCGGGTCGAGGCAAAGCAAAATGTCCCATCCACCGCTGAAGTAGCAAAAAATAAACCGTCTTGAACTTGCGGTCTCTGCCCACGCCTGAGGCATCCAATTGGTGCCCAGCGAAAAAGCTGCTGTGCTCAAGCCTAATGTTTTGAGGAATCGTCTTCTGGTCCAATGCATTTTCGTGATTCCTTTCTTAGTACGCCATCAGTTCTGGAGCAGTTAAAATAGCCACACATACGCCATACCAAGCTTGCTTTGGCTCATTGGTGAGGGAGAGGATGTCTTCATAAAGAGCTCGCAAGTCTGTGAGGCTCTCGGTTGAATCCTCTGGGACATAAAGACCGTGGAACTTGAGCCTTAAAAATCTCAAATTGGCATTCACGTCATCCGGGTACATCACAATGTGTTGACTGGCTCCTTGGGCATCGCTGTCGAGCGCTTTTTCACAAACGTTACCGGCCATGTCGTCCATAAATTTGGCAAAGAGGGGGCTGGGCTCGGTATTTTCTTGGGTGACATTCAGGTAATCGGCTTCACCGAGTGTACTGGAAAGCTGGTCGAATTGATTCCTACTCCCATTCCCGTTGGTCCAGCTGATGCCATCAAAGAGCTGGGGGATGGATTGTCTAAGGTTGTCCACCGAGATACGTCTGGCACGTTTGCCGAAGATTTCTTCTTGGGGATAAACATCGACCGCACCATGGTCTGTGGGCAAGAGGTCATCCCATTGGTTTGGATGCTCCGTGAGACTCTCCTCGGAGCAGCCACTTTGAGAAAGTCCAAATAAGACAATTGCGCATAAGAGATAGAGGTTTTTCATGATGGGTCCTCCGCGCCGAATCGCTCCGATTGAATGTATTCCTCTTGGGTGATGATCTGCTTCACAAGGTTTCTGAAATTATAGTTGTCGCTGGCAAAGTCATTGGCCAAAGCACTTATAAGATCGGCTTCTGAATCTAATGGCGCTCTCTGCATGAAATAATTCCAAAGCTTCTTCACCGTGCACTCGGCGAAGTCCCCTCGGTCGATGGCTTTCTGGGCAAGCTTGCGTGGGCCCTGGGTGATGTTGTCTTGGCTCTCGTCGTCGGCGAATACATAAGGGTAAAGGGTACCGATGTATTCTTGAAGTTTGCTGTCTACATCACCGGCTTCGTTGGGTTGGAGGTAGAAGAGGCGACACCTGGCATTGTTGCGGCCATCGGCACAGTTTTGGTCAAAAACGGGATAGCTCTCTTCATTTACAGCCATCATGCCGGCTTCGGCCCAGCGGCCCCAGTGTGCTGCGTCAGGTTCAAGCATGGCGTGGCAATATTTACATCCACATCGCTCTTGAAGGTCAGGTTCATCGTTGCAGCTGTCGTCTGCGCTCGGGATACCACCCTCTGGTGCTTGGAAGCTTTGACACAAAAATGCGTTGTGGAACCGGTTCGCCCGGCTGCGGTCTGTTTGATACTTGAGCAAGAAGCCCGGCATGGTGAGTACACCGGCATGCCGTTCGTAGCGGTTGATGGTTTGC
>CAZZDT010000843.1:0-2556 GCA_964652435.1 uncultured Bdellovibrionales bacterium | reverse complement strand
CGCATCGTATCGGTGGAAATGTTCGAACATATGCGCAACTGGCCCAAGCTGTTGAGAAGTTGTCACGAGTGGCTTTTGCCAAACGGAAAAATCTTCCTTCATTACTTTTCTCATCAAAAGTTTTGTTACCCCTTTGAAGGTGAGGACAGCTCAAACTGGATGGCGCGGGAGTTTTTCACTGGCGGCATGATGCCATCACACAATCTACCCGCCGAACTCTCCATACCTTTCGATATTGAGAATTCCTGGTGGACACCGGGCACACATTACGCACAAACCGCCGAAGCCTGGCTCGACAACATCGATGCCAACAAAGACGATGCCAAGGCGTTGTTTGCAGAGGAATTTGGCCGCCACGCCGGAAGAACCGTCCAAAAGTGGCGGATGTTCTTTATGGCCTGCGCTGAAATGTTCGCCTACAAAAAAGGCACCGAATGGGGCGTCTCTCATCATCTGTTAAGCGTCAAAGAGGAAAAATAATCATGCGGATTGCTATCATTGGTAGCGGCATCAGTGGGCTGACGTGTGCGCATTATCTGCACCCCCACCACGATATAGAAGTATTTGAAGCTGAAGATTGGATTGGGGGGCATACCCACACTTTAGACATCGACATCGAAGGAAAGACTTATGCGGTCGATACTGGGTTCATTGTCTTTAACCATCACACTTACCCAAACTTCCTCAAGCTGCTCTCAGAAATAGGAGCGGAGTACCAAGAAAGCTGCATGAGCTTCAGTGTGTTCTGTGAGCGAACGGGGCTGGAGTACAACGCAACCTCCATCGATACACTTTTTGCCCAGCGCTCAAACCTATTCAAACCCAAATTCTGGAGCATGTTGCGCGATATCTACCGGTTTTACAAACAAGCCGACGAAACATTAGCCAGTGGAGATCAGAGAAGCTTAGGACAGTTTTTGAGTGAGGAAGGATACTCTCAAGCATTCATTGACCAACACATCGTTCCCATGGCGGCCGCAGTATGGTCAGCTCCACCATCACAGATGATGTCCTTCCCTCTTGAGTACTTGCTACGATTTTTCCACAACCATGGTTTCACCAAGCTAGCCGGTCGACCGCAATGGTATGTGATAAAAGGTGGATCCCGAGAATACGTACGTAAGCTGATCAAACCGTTTGAAAATAAAATCCATCTCAATACCCCGGTTCAATCGGTCACACGCCACAACGATCATGTGGAGCTTCAAGTCGGTGGTAAAGTGGAGCGATTCGATGAAGTCATCATCGCTTGTCACAGCGACACCGCCTTGAAAATCCTCAACGATGCCACGGACGCGGAACAAGATATTCTTGGAAACATCCCTTATCAGGCCAACGAAGTCATTTTGCACACCGACACATCCATCATGCCCAAAACAAAAAAGGCATGGGCCAGCTGGAATTACCGATTGCCGAAAAATCCAGCCCGCGATGCTACGGTCACTTACTGGATGAACAAACTTCAAGGTTTCAAAGATGGCCCTGAATTCCTCGTTTCGCTGAACCAAGGTCAGGATATTGCGCCGGACAAAGTCCTCGGCAGCTTTCAATACGACCATCCTGTCTATACCCGCGAGACAGTTATCGCACAGTCTCGTTACAGCGAAATAGGATCCGGCCGAACCCACTTCTGTGGGGCCTACTGGCATTACGGTTTCCACGAAGATGGCGTCAAGAGTGCCTTGCGCGTCTGTGAATCCATTCAAAGAAAGTCTCGGCGTGAGTCCACCAAAGCAGCATAGCGGTATCTACCGTGGCTGGGTTCAGCACCGTCGAAAGGCTCCCAAACACGGATTCAAATATCCGCTCTTTATGATGCTCATTGATCTCGACGAGCTTCCTACATTGTTTTCCCAGCACCCCTTCTGGTCCGTCGAGCGGATGAACATCGCCTCGTTCAGGCGAAGCGACTATCTGGGTGATCCCAATACAGATCTGAAGGAAGCTGTGAAAGATCGAATCCGTGACGCGGGGCACGACGTGCCCGACGGGCCTATTCGCCTACTCACTCATATCCGTTACTTTGGCTATGCTTTCAACCCTGTTTCATTTTACTACTGTTATAAAGCCAACGGTCAATTGGGCTGTATTGTTGCCGAAATCACCAACACACCGTGGGATGAGCGCCACGCCTATGTCCTTCCCATCAGCAAGGAAGACGTGCACTCAAAAATGCATACCTTTAAGTTTCAAAAGGACTTTCACGTCTCGCCATTTTTCGACATGGACTATGAATACGAGTGGCGGTTTGGAACTCCCGAAGAACGACTTTTGGTCCACATGAAAAACCACCGAGGGCCGGAGATTGATTTTAATGCAACTCTCTCGATGAAACGTGAACCCATCACGCGAAAAAATCTGTCAAAAGTTCTGATCGACTTTCCATGGATGACGGCCAGCGTTGTCTTCAAAATTTATTGGCAAGCCTTCATCCTTTGGATGCGCAAAGCCACATTTTTTACCCATCCCGACAAACGAACCCTACCGGAGAATTCCCATGCAAGAAAATCTTCATAAGAGTCCAGCCATTACCTCCAACAGCTCTGGGTCGAGCTG
>CAZZDT010000842.1:0-2557 GCA_964652435.1 uncultured Bdellovibrionales bacterium | reverse complement strand
GGTCGCCATATTATCGGCGCATGTGGCCGTTGTGTTGCGTGTTTTTGAGTCTCGGCTTTAGAAGGGCCAAAGATTCCAAGATCTGCTTTTTTGGTAGTGTACCACCGGAGGGGCAGAAAGCTGAAAACGAGCCTGGAGTTGAAGACTTACACGTTCTGCGATGACGGGATTCCGCATATTGTACTGTATGCCATGTTGTCCGTCTTCCCCTTCTTCTGGGGTCGCCTGACGATGCTTGCAAGCCAAGGTAGGCTCGTATGTGCTCCAGTTGCTCATGATTCACTGTCTCATAGGGAGTTGACCATTTAGCTTCAGCTTTGTGACGGTTTGGTGAATTTAACTCTTCTGTTTTGTTAGTGTTTTTTGGGGCCCATTGAAACGCGGTGGAGCTTGGCTTTAAGCTAAGGGTCTAACCGGGGGAGAATATTCAATGAGTTCAGAGCTTCATGTGCATCGCAAGCTTCCGTCTACTGAGGTTTATGCTTGTTCTAAAAAAGAGGTGAAGGCCACGTTTGGCGAGATGGATGGTTTGGTCATTCATTTTGGTGAAGAGACTCATTTTGAGTTTGATAAGGGTGTGCACCATCCTCCAGAGCTTGTGGGAACAGTTGTGGCGATAGCGACCGTTGGGCGAGAAGGGGATGCTAGTCTTTCTTTTTTTCCAATTCGAAAGTCGGACTATGCCGAACACGAGCATCTAGAGTTTGTTGAACGCGAACTTGGTGAAGTTCGAAGCTGGATTGAGCAAGAATTGGCTTTGCCTGAAACTCAGTCTTTATCGAACCGTCAGTTCATTCTGGAGTCGGTTGTGGATGGCTTCAAGCACCATCAAGTGCATTTTAGTTGATTCTCTTTTTGCGAACCGACTTTTTCTCGACGTGCTGATAGTCTTTTAGGCTTTTCCAGTCACCTCCCCATGTCCAACCAGCTTGCTTGAAGAGTTGAACCGGAAGGCTTTTGGGGTGGAGTATTCCCCCTTGTTTTAACTTCCGCCTATTTTTCGCAAATGGTGTACCAGCCGGTGGCAATACTTTTTTACCTTTGACATATGGATTCCATAACGGGTTGATATCGATTGCTTTACCATAACTGTGTTTTGAGAAGGTTTTACCACCTGTCACTCGCCGGCAATTGAATGCACTGGTGGTGTTGGTTTCCATAAGATGGTTGTCGTATCCGGCGTGGGCGGAGGCCGGTTGAATTTCGTGGAAAACGAACGCATGCTCGAAGAGCTTTTTGAATATTGTTTTTGTTTCTTCGGCTACCGCTTCATGGACAATCAAGATGCCTTGTGCTGATTGGCCAGATGGGTTGCGGTAGGTAACGTGAACTTCTCGTAGGCGGTCGATTCCTACGGGGCAGCCTTTGCGCCAAGTTACGTCTATCATTTTGGCTCGTTGAGCATCTGAGATGGCGCGCACTTCGAATAGAGGATCGGCCACGTCGTTGGGGCTGGCGGCATGAAGAGCCACGAGAAGTGTTGCGATGAAGGTCATGCCAGAAGGTGTACTATAGAGCGGGGCATGTGCAAGCATTTTGAAGGTTCGAACAAGGGTGGCGGGTCAATTGACAATTTGTGTTTGGGGTCGATAAGGCAGGTGTTGATGAGTAAAAACGATGAGGAACAGCCTCTTGACCCTATTGCATCGGCGCGGCGCTCGCACCGTCCTCCGCGTGAGAAGGTATGGGGGGCAATTTTGAATAAACCACCAGGGTTTGTGAGTACCCGTAAAGAGGCGAACCCACGTCAACGTCCTTCTGTTTATGATTGCTTGCCTCAAGGTTGGGACACACCTGAGCGTCCGTTGGGGCATTTTGGTCGTCTGGATTTTGAGTCTTCCGGCTTGTTGCTATTTTCTGATGATGGCCTTTTGCAGCAGGGATTATTGAATCCCTCTTTTCGCCACACTTTATCGCAAGGTTATGATTTGAAACCGGTAGAGAAGGTTTATCACGTGAAGACGCCTCAAACCGTTGATGCAGCAACGCTTGAAAGCTTGAGGGCGCCGTTGGTGATGGGTGGTCATCAGGCCAGTCGGGTGATTAAGACCTTGCCGGCTCATGTAGAAGTATTGGAGAGTTCGGCAGATGGCACTTGGCTCTCATTCACCCTTACGGAAGGACGCAATCGGCAAATCCGTCGGCTCTGCGCACGAAGTCGTCTTGAGGTTGAGGTTTTGCGCCGGGTGAAGTTGGGGCCATTGGTGCTTGGTGATTTGCAGGAGGGGCAAGCGAGGCCTCTCACCCAAGATGAGATTCAGCAATGTTACGATTGGTCGCTGCCGGGGGTGCCCGTCCCTAAGGTAATGACTTTTTAGCCTTCTAGTTCTTTGAGCCAGTGAGCGACCGCGAGCAGGTCTTTGTGTTTGGCATCTGGAACACTTAGTTCGTCGGGAATCTCACGATCGATAACCAGAGGTTGGTCATTGCGGGGTCCTTCCACAAGCACACCTTTGGCTCCCGCAAAGTGAGCGGCAACAGTACTGGATACGTGATCACCAACGACAAAGCTTCGTCCCAAATCCACTGAGAAGTCACCGGAGGCCTGGTGAAGCAG
>CAZZDT010000841.1:0-2558 GCA_964652435.1 uncultured Bdellovibrionales bacterium | reverse complement strand
CACCCTATGGCTCGGCTGCCAGGCTCCTCAGGAACCCTTGCCAGAACCTGCCGACGAACCTGGCCAAGAAACTGAAAATGGTGACGAGACCACCGTCAACGATTTTCTGCCGGTCCCAGACATCGGTGCTATCCGTTCCCAAATTGATCCCAATTGCTCTGAAAATGGTTGTATTCAAGCGGTTGAATACTTTGGAGCCTATGACACCGCCACCCTCAACGAAGTGATCCCTTTGGGTGTTAACATCCTTAACGGTTACAGTGTTTGGCAGGTCACTTACGTCACCCACGAGCGCCGAGCTCGAGCGACCATCACCTTGCCATTTGAAACCACGGTTCCAGACGATGGTTTTCATATTGTTTTGAACAACCCACTCACAGTTGGCTTCGCAAGTCGATGTGCATCAGGATCCAGCGCCGGAGCCGCCGGCTTGGCCGCTCAATTTGGTGCTTACGGGATGATTGGCGTAAGCGTAGATTATCCAGGACTCGGCACGGAGGGTGCGCACCCCTATCTCGTGGCTCAAAGCGAAGCCATGTCTACCCTGGACGGTGCACGAGCGACCTTGAAGTTGATGGAGCTTGCCAATGTTCCAGTTTCAAACCGTTTAGCATTTGCCGGCTTGAGCCAAGGTGGTCATGCAAGCCTTAGCGCCGCAGCCCTCCATGCAGAGTATGCTCCTGAATTGGATATCAGGGCGTTTGCTGCTGCTGCGCCTTCTAGTCTTTTTCTCGAGCAATGGACGCCCTACATCGAGACCGATGGCTACCACCTCACCTTTTACGCCTTGATAGCTTATGCGTGGAGCCTCCACTACGGGTACGAAACCGACGGAATCTTCTATGAGCCTAGGCAAGCAGAAATAGAAAGCGCCATTTCTACCTTGTGTTTATTTGAGGAAGACGAAAACGCAACGACACTCTGGGACTCTCTGGGAACTGTTCCCGATGAGCTATTTAGCGCCAATTTTATTGAGCATTTCTCGAACGGGACTTTAGAAACCTTCCCTGCTCTCCAGACCGGCTTTGAACAAAATAGAGTCATTCCTTTCAGCCAAACAGCTCCCATCAAAATTTACCAAGGGACCTGGGACTACACCGTGCCGCCAGAATCCACCCAAAGCATGATTGAAAGCCTAAGAAACGGGGGAATGGAAATTCAATACGAAGAAATACCGCTGTCAGGACATCTTAACACTGCGTTTGGCTATATCATCACTTATCAATTGGCGGCTGAATCAAGCCGCAACTGGCTCAAAGGCCAACTGGACCTCTAAATTATTTTAATCCCAGACAATTGGCCTCCTTTCCCCTGAAGGGGTATGGTGGACCCTCCGATTCAAGACCGTGCTCAAATTGTCACTTGTAGTTCTTGTTTTCGAGCTTTAATGAAAGGCAGCTACAGTCATATTCGACGGTAGAGGCATTCGAAGGAAAACAATGTCTGAAGCAACAAACGGCGCCAATCAAAACCATGCACCTCAGGTCACGCGCTGGCGAGTAAAGGTATTTACCGCAACCTGGCTATCCTACGCAGGTTTCTACTTTTGTCGTAAAGGATTCGGAATTGTTAAGCCCGAGCTTAAAGGAAGCTTTGGGTTTACCGATATGGAGTTGGCTCACATTTGGACCGCCTATCTGGTCGCTTATATGCTTGGTCAGTTCTTATCGGCACGGCTCGGACAGAAATTTGCCTGCCGCACGCTGCTTCTGGTGGGAATGGGCATTTCTCTGGTGGCAAACTTTGGGATTGGCCTTATCATTCCCGCCGGCACATCAGCCTACTGGCCACTGATTTCCTTGATGGTGATCAATGGCTTTGCCCAGGCAACAGGATGGCCGGGCAATATTGGCGTTTTAGCAAAATGGAGCGTGCAATCTGAACGAGGCCGTCTCATGGCTTGGTGGGGCACCTGCTACCAAATAGGCAGCATCCTCGCGAAACACTTTGCCGCATTTATGTTGGCCGTAATCGGCATCAGCTGGTCGTTTTGGGGCTCGAGTCTTATCCTTCTCGCCATTTGGGCATTGTTCTACTTTTGGGGACAAGAAGATCCTGAATCCGTGGGGCTTCCAGATTTCGTCGAAGAGGTTACGGAAGAAGAAGGTGAAGACTCCGACAACAAAGTCCTTCCATGGAACGAAGCCTTCAAGATCGTCGTGATCATGGGCATCCTGTATTTCTGCTTTAAATTCTTACGCTACGCTCTTGATAGCTGGGCTCCCATGCTTCTCGAAGAGTCCTTTTCAAGCCTCGATACCGCAACCGCTGGTCACTTATCGACCGTCTTTGATTGGGTAGGATTCCTTGGTGTTATCGTTGGTGGTTACGCGTCCGATAAAATCTTTCGCAGTCACCGCACACCCGTCATTTTTATTATGAGCGTCGGAACGTTTATTTCCACCTTGTTGCTCTACATGGTGGGAGGAACGCAGCTATGGCTCTTTGTGCTCCTGCTAGGGATCATCGGATTTATGATGATGGGACCGGACTCTCTGCTCTCGGGCACAGCCGCCATGGATGTGAGCAGCAAGGAAAAGGCTGTGGTTGCGAGCGGA
>CAZZDT010000840.1:0-2561 GCA_964652435.1 uncultured Bdellovibrionales bacterium | reverse complement strand
TACACGCCGCATCACAACCCGCTTCAGCCCCCGAAAAAACGTCTACCGTGCAGGCGTTGTTATCTTCACATGTGGTCGGGCAATCTCCATCACAAGATTCACCGGGGTCCACAACACCGTCGCCACAGAAACCGGCGCAATCGTTATCAACCTGCTGGGTGCATCCATCTGGGCAACAACCATCATCGGAGTTACAAAGCGTAATTTCTTGGTTCGTACACTCAGCGCTGCAGTTATCAGCGCTACCGATAAGCGTATCCAAAGTACAGACATTGGCATCTTCACAACTGTCAGGACAATTACCATCACAGAGTTCGCCTGGTTCGACGATTCCATTGCCGCAGCTGGCCGAGCAATCACCGTCTGTGGTTGCATCGCACCCATTGGCGCAGCAGCCATCGCCTGCTTCGCACACAGTAATAGGCAGAGTCACACATTGCGCGTTGCACGTAAGCGGATCTCCCACAAGAGCATCGATGGTGCATGCGCTGCCATCGTCACAACTGGTAGGACAATTGCCGTCACAAAGTTCGCCAGGATCAACAATGCCATTGCCACATGGATTCAAGCAGTCGCTATCCAATGCAAACTCGCAGCCATCGGGACAGCAACCATCATCGGAGATACAAGCAACATTGGGTACATGCGTACAAACGGCATCACAAGTGTCAGGGCTACCGGTGAAGTCATCTAAGGTACATGCATTGTTATCGTCACAGGTTACGGGACAATCACCATCGCAAATCTCGTCGAACTCTAAAATACCATTGCCACATTCCGTGTTGCAGTCGATATCGTTACCAACATTGCAACCCGGCGCACAGCAGCCATCGGCTTCAAAGGAGCACTCGGTGATAGGCGTGTTGGAACAAGCAGCACTGCAAGACTCAGCCGAACCAGTTAGAATATCCGCGGTGCAAAAGTTTCCATCATCACAGCCAACCGGACAATCACCGTCACAGGTCTCACCATTGTCCACCACGCCGTTGCCACAAGAGGCTGAACAATCTTCATCCGTCGAATTATCACAACCTGCCGGGCAGCATTCATCACCGGAAGTACAAGCAGTGATTTCAACCGGCTCGCAATAACGCTGACAACCCGTGCCGCGAAGCTCAGCAGCAATACAAGCCACATCAGAACTGCATTCTTCGGGGCAATTGCCATCACAGGTTTCACCCGGGTCAATGACGCCGTTGCCGCAAAGAGCATCGCAATCAGAGTCCACGCCAATACAACCATCAGGGCAACAACCATCTCCAGAGCGGCATTCAGTCACTGGGTTGTAGGCACAATCTGCCGTGCACAATTCCGCCGACCCAACCACAAGTGGGACCACACATACATCCTGACCTTGATTCGAAGCCGTCCAAATCTCTAAACAACTCTGCTCGGTCGGGCAGTCGTCACCATCACAGGTTTCAGATCCTTCTAGAATCCCATTGCCGCACTCAGCGGTGGGATTACAATCCGTATCGTTAAACTCGTCACAACCCGGTGGGCAGCAACCGTCGCCAGCTGTACAAGCCGTAACTTCTACGTAGCTGCAAGCAGCGTTGCAGTTCTCTGCACTTCCCGAAAAAATATCAGTGGTGCAGGCCTGGGAATCATCACAGGAATCCGCTGTCGGGCAGGAGTCACCCTCGCAGGTTTCTTCAGGACCAATGAATCCATCGCCGCAGACGCTTTGACAATCGTTGTCTGTTTCTATCGTACAATCATCTGGACAACAGCCATCATCATTTTCACATTGTCCGGCCACAATCTCAGTGCTCACACAGACCGCGCTGCAGGTATCAGCGTCTCCAACCAACGTGTCCGTGGTGCAAGCTGTTCCATCCCAGCAATCCGTTGGGCAATCACCATCACAGGTCTCACCTGGCTCAACCACACCATTGCCGCAGATATAAGGTATACAAATATTCGCAAGCCCATCGTCTAGGGATGAGCAATAGGTATTGCCTTCACAATCACTGTGGCTGTTGCAGTCCTCGCGCAGAGCACAACCACTTCCTGTTCCGGTACTGGTGATTAAGTCGCTGCAATAGAGGTTATCGTCACAGTCGCTATGAGCATTGCAGTCTTTTCCTGCATCTAAATCGAGAAGAAGTGAACAGCCGGAGGAAGCGAGCACAAAAAGGCACAGAAAAGCCCGAGTTATCCAAGACTGAATCCATCCGCGCGACATAGCGCTCCCCCGAGTAACATCGCTGGTCATAGCCGAGGCAAAATCAGGGCACAGATCGCCGTCAGCCATAAGAATGATAGCCGATTCAGACCGATCTATTGAGCAAAGTTGCTCCACGAAATGCTCCCCTGTCCCCCGCACACATTCTCCCCAACCTGGCCTTAGACGGTTCTTGAGCCAGGCAAAACGCCTAACAGAGACCCAGCCACATCGACGAAACTGCTCCAAACTAAAGCCCAGATCCGCGCAAGAGGGCGAGAACCGATCGGCTAAGTGCCTGAAATCAGGAGGACGATCTTATTTTCGAATAACCTCATACCCAAATCTGGTGCTCGCGCATCTTACCTATGCGCACATCCTGCAGAGGCGAACG
>CAZZDT010000839.1:0-2563 GCA_964652435.1 uncultured Bdellovibrionales bacterium | reverse complement strand
CAGCGCCGAGCCGGCGGGCTCACTGGTGACTTCATGGGTGGTCTGCAACAAGTATCCGAGTTGGGCATTTTAATGGCCTTGGTTTCGGCATGATTCTTTGGACGCTTCGACATCCACCGGTGGAACGCCAGGGCCGTTGTATTGGTCAAACCGTTATCGAAACGACGATGTCCGATACAGAAGCCGTTGAGAAGGCGATGACTACCGCGCCTTTTCGTCCCACACAGATCTACAGTTCAGACCTTCCGCGCTGTGCCATTTTGGCACATGGCTTAGCTAAGGCTTGGTCTGTGCCGGTTTGCACCGATTCGAGGCTGCGGGAGATGAACTTTGGTGAATGGGAGGGCCGTACCTACGATGCCATTGATGCCGAGGACGGTCCGCGCTGGCGCCAATGGTGCGACAACTGGCTAACCATGGCGCCGCCTGGTGGAGAATCATTGGGTGTGTTCAGTGCACGTATCGTGGATTGGTTGGAAAACGAGGCACCGTCACCAGGCGGTATCATCGTGACCCACGCCGGGGTTATCCGCGCTTTGCGCGTGCTCAGTGGATCAACCTGGGACGAAGCGATGTCTTCCGATAATCCTTTTTTAGGATGGACCCAGCATGCTCTAGAGGATTCGTGAAGCAGTCCGCGCTTACCTACAGCGTCCTAAGTACCTGCCTGCTTATCTCAATAGCCAAACACTCGAACTCTCAGGTATAAATGGGGTGTAATGTTTGTGCCGCCAATCGTTTGAATGTGGATTGGGAGATTCGGATGAAGCGAGACCATTTAACCCTGGGCATCGCGTGCTTAAGTTTGGTGATTACCGTCTATGTGTTGGTCACGTTGCAAGCCGTGCGTTCGGAGCATCAACAAAGTATGGACCGGTTGGAGAAACTGGAGGCTGATATTCGGTCTTCCCTGAGTTTATCTGCCCCTGATAAAGCGAGCGGAAATCATGCTGCTGCATCCAATGCGGTACGCGCAACGCAAAGAAGCAATTTCAAGCCAACTTTGACTTATGGGCCGGGTGAATTCTCAGGGGCCGACGTTTTAGATAGCGAAGAGCCTCTTTCGGAAAATGTAGAGGAATTGGTGGATACCATTGTGTCGCGGGTACAGGAGCGGCTCGACAATCAAGTGCAAAACCTAGAGCGCGAGAACAAGCGGGACCGGAATCGAAGCGGGCAGTGGAGAGCACAAATTGGAGAGCTGGCTGAGGAACTCGAACTCGATGAGGAACAGGTTGAGGCTGCAACTGAGTCATGGAACGCTTTAAAGGATGAAGCGTTTGAGTTTGCCAGAACCGACTTGGGCGATGGCAGTTCTCTGCTGGATGACTTGATTGCGCAAATCAATGCGGGCACACCCCGTGGAGAGGCCTGGGGAAATTATTTTCGACGTATGGGAGATAAGATGCCGGGGTCAGATATGACCTTTGGCGAACACTTTGAGCAAATGCGGCAAAACCTCGAGACAGAGCTTACGCAGAATCTTACCGAGGAACAGATGCGCCGTTTAAGAGAGCTTAAGGTTGCATGGTGGGAAATTCGAACGGGGCACAACCCATGGCGCGATTACATGGAAGAGAATATTTCGAGAGATTAAGTTTATGTCATTCGGATGGTGCTTCGAACCTTAGGGCTTGATTTTGCTTTAGAGGGCAAGCCTCCTATGGCTTTGTGCCTAAGAGGGCCTAGTTCTATAGACCACGAACTCTTTAGGCGATGATTTTTGCTAGCCTCTGCTTGAACTCAGCGAAGCTCTGCGCAACACTCTTTCGGAGTTCTGTGGGCTTGGACTTCACATGCGGGGGTTGAGAAATGGAAGAAAAGAGTAAAGCGGCCGCTTTGCGAGAACTCTTGGCGCAACCAGGAGTCTTAACCATACCTGGATGTTACGATTCCTTTTGCGCGCGGCTGGTGGAACGCAGTGGTTTCTCGGCGGCTTACATGACAGGCTTTGGCTCATCCGCTTCGGTTTTGGGGCTTCCCGATACCGGTTTAATGGACGGGTCTCAGATGATTGCACAAGCGGCAAATATGGCAGCCGCGATTTCTATCCCGCTGATTGCTGATGGTGATACCGGCTACGGAAATCCAGTGAATGTTCATCGAACCGTATCCATGTACGCGCGCCACGATGTTGCGGCCATACAGCTAGAGGATCAGGTCTACCCAAAACGCTGCGGGCACACCGGAGATATTGAACTTGTGCCCGTCAGTGAGATGGTTGCTAAACTCCGCGCCGCGCTCGACGCCGCTGCAAAAAAAGATATTGTTGTGATTGCCAGAACCGATGCCAGAGGCGTGCATGGATTCGAGGCAGCTTTGGAACGTTGTGTGGCTTTTGAAGAGGCTGGGGCGGATGTGATTTTTCTTGAGGCGCCAACATCCATTGAAGAGATGGGCCGGGTTGCGGAGGTCATTAAGAAGCCATTGATTGCTAATTTGGTGGAAGGTGGCAAGACGCCATTTGTGGATGTTCCTACTTTGGAGAAATTGGGCTTTAAGATTGGGCTCTACCCAATTTCTCTTCTCTTAAGTGTGGCTCGCACCATTGAGGCTCAGCTTA
>CAZZDT010000838.1:0-2569 GCA_964652435.1 uncultured Bdellovibrionales bacterium | reverse complement strand
CCGCCGCATCGCTGATTTCTCGAGCCAGTGGAATAGAGGTGAGCTTATCGATACCATTTAACGGATCCCCTTCGACACTGCGATCCGACTTTGAAAATGGCATATTATGGTGGCCACACTTCTCGCAGAGCACAAAGCCCATATTTTCGACAATCCCTAAAACCGGAATCTCTTTTTTATTAAAGAGTGCAACAGAGCGGCGAACATCACCCAGAACAACTTCTTGGGGAGTGGACACAACAACCACACCATCAGATTCAAGGCGCTCAGCCAAAGTCAGCTGGATATCACCTGTACCCGGCGGCAAATCGACAACCAAATAATCAAGCTCACCCCAAAGAGTCTTCTGGATAAATTGGAGCAATGTTCCACTGGCTAAAGTACCCCGCCAATCAATGGCCTTGGTTTCATCGATGATATAGCCAACAGACATAGTCTTCATGCCATAAGCTTCAACGGGCATCAGATAGTTCTCAGGTAACGCCTCTGGCCGACCGGGCTGTCCCAACATGATAGGAATACTGGGTCCGTGAACGTCTGCATCCATCAAGCCCACCTTATGACCCAATGCGCTCAGGCCTGCGGCCAGATTCACAGCCACACTGCTTTTACCAACGCCGCCCTTACCCGAGCCAACCAAAATCACGTGCTGCACGCCGCTGGTGCCTTCAGTAGTAACATCCACTCTTCGAATGCGCAGATTCACCTCATCAGGGCGAAGACGCGCAAGGGCTTCGTCCACTGTCGCCCGAAATGCTGTAATCAATTCAACATCATCGGTGATCAAATTGACGTCGACCCAGACTCGCCGTTCATCTACCTCCACGCGTTTTACCAAGTTTAATGCATTGAGGTTCCAGTTGATCGAAGGCTCTAATATCTGGTCGAAAGCTGCTCGGACCAGTTCCGCGTTAATTTCAGGTTTCGGCATCTTGCTTCTCCTTCAACCCCTGCACCAATTCCTCAAAATTAGCCTTGGAATTGGATTCATGATCCATCCAATCCGCTACCATCTCATTTAAGACATCTTGCAAAACTGTGCTGGTTAACAAAAGTCGGTTGGAGGCACCGACCGCGTCGAGTTCTTCATCTACCACCAAAAGCCCTTGTTGCTTCGCAACAGCAAGGGTTTTAAGGAAAACCGGCTCCTCGGCCAGCAGATACTCTAAAAACGATTGGCCCTTACTCATAGACTCCCCCATGGCAGGACCCTAGCAAAGGGTCCGCTCGAGGTCGAGATTTTACAGGACAAGGTATGGACAGTCTGAGAAGCTATCGCACTTAGGGGCCATCGCACTGAACCGAGTTG
Organism: uncultured Bdellovibrionales bacterium; assembly: GCA_964652435.1. Taxonomy (GTDB): domain Bacteria; phylum Myxococcota; class XYA12-FULL-58-9; order XYA12-FULL-58-9; family JABJBS01; genus JABJBS01. Next base: position 1,260 of record CAZZDT010000838.1, on the reverse strand, counting down.
GTATAATCATAACAATCGGACGGTACCTTTCGCTGACATTCCCAAGGTGGCCAGTTCCAACAACCGATACAAATACCGTAGAAATCAATGATCCCGGCACACTCACACTCGCACTGGGCGGCACCCGTGACATTCATATTGAATGATGTATAGGTCGAACCACCGGCTCCATCGTTCACGTAGACCGTGATTGTGGCATTGCCAACAGCGGCCTGCGCGGTGATATCCAATCGCCAACTGCTTCCATTCCAAACACCGTTGATCCAACCATCTGGAATCAACCAGTCCGCGCTGGAGTCTCCAGTCACCGACATGGAACTGATGGAGTTATCAACATCGCTGATGGACAGGTAAACGCTCTTCGTACCATTTCTCCAATCCATACTCTGGTTGGAGATCCCACTGATGCTTGGTGGGTCATTCTGACAGGTTACCCAAATCGTGTAGGTTGCCCAGGCCGAATAAAACTCACCGTCGTAGACGCGGAAGTAAAAATCATCCCAACCGCAATAGTTGCCATTTGGCGTATAGCGGAAGCTGCCATCATTTTGGTTCCAATTCGAAATGGTACCATGGTCAGGTTGCGCGTAGAGCAAGAAGTCTAAAGCATCCGATTCAGGATCGGACCCGGTAGCATTCAAGCTATTGTTTGCACTGTCTTCAACAACCGAGGCGTAATAGTAAGAGTTGGCGGTTGGGCCTTGGTTAAGAGCACACGCACCGTTGGTGCAACGAGCTGCTCCTGCACAGTGACTGTCATTGCTACAGGTATTTCGGCAGCCACAGTTCTCACAAATATAATTGCCGCAACTCGTTGACGCAGGCTGAAAACAAGACCCGCCATTACAATAAGAGTCAGGCTGCTCGTTGTTTCCATCACAACAGTTGTCTTGGCAAACAGTACCTGCGCTGTAGGCTCGACAACCGCCGGAACCGTCACAAGAACCATCCTGTCCACAACTTGCCGCACCCTGGTCACTGCAGTCACTTCTTGGGTCATTGCCCGCGGTCACATAGGCACACGTTCCATTGCCCCACCCCGTGTAGGCATTGGCACAGCTCTGACAGGTGCTGCTGCAGCCACTGTCACAACAATAACCGTCCACGCAGTGCCCCGTTGCACACTCTGAGTTGGCATTACACGTTTCACCCTGTGGCTTGAGGTTCGTACACTCGTTGCCATTGCACCAGTAGCCGTTCGCAATGTCGCAGTCGTTCGTGCTGTTGCACGAAGTCAAACACGCGTTGTTACGACAGGTG
>CAZZDT010000837.1:0-2576 GCA_964652435.1 uncultured Bdellovibrionales bacterium | reverse complement strand
CTTCAGCCGGTGGATAAAGTGCATTCACAATACCCTCGGGGCTTAAAAGTCCAAAACCATAAGTGTTGTGGTGCCCGTTCTCGTCAAAGCTCACCCGTCCGTCTTTCTTGGCCGACTCAATTAAAAGGGTTCGTACCTCCTCCGATGTGAGTTCAGGCTTGATAGATAGAATCAAAGCAGCCACGCCCGAAACCACTGGTGCAGCCGCAGATGTTCCACCAAAATTCTGGGTATATCCACCCTCAATACTGGTGGATACCGTAGCCGATGGCGCCGCAATATCTACCGGTGCGCCAGTATTCGTGTAAGGCACGGGGTTTCCATAATTATCCACTGCGGTAATAGCGAGAACCTCGGGAATCGCCGCCAATTCATCATCAAAAATTTCTCGGTCTTCATTACCCGAGGCAAAAATAACCACAGCACCGCGGCCATCCCGTGCTTGAGTAGAAGCACGAACAATCACCGACCGAAGCGTATCCGCCACAGGCATATAGTCTGAATAGCCCCAAGAATTGTTAATGACCCAAGCCCCATTATCAATGGCATGCTCAAAAGCTCTGACATCGCCAGACAAAGGGGCATAAAAATCCCCCAGTAGCTTAATGGGAATCAAAGAGCACTCAGGGCACAACCCTACTATTCCCTCTTCATTATTGGCCTGAGCCACCGCAATCCCGGCCACCGCCGTTCCATGCTCATCACACAGACTCTCGTCGCCCAAATCCCGACAATACTCTCCCGGCACAGGGTTGGGGTCGTCATCGTTACCATAAACGTCTAAAGGCGCTTTGATGGCGTTGGCAAACTCTGGGTGAGTGGTCTCAATAGCCGAATCCAACACGGCAACGTAGACATCTGGATTGCCCGTACTAAGCTGATACAGCAACTCGGTATCCAAACTTTCATGGTACCACTGACTCAGAAAAAGCGGGTCGTTGAACCTGCTCTCCCACCGCGTATGGGGTAAAAGCATATCAGGGTCCGCAAAACGCACCCCTGGGCGGCTTTGCCAGATTTTCGCAAGCTCAATGCCCGTTTGCTCACCGGTTGCCTTCACCCGCCACGTCCAGCCCGATTCCCCTAACGATTCACCCACATCAAGTAGCCCAGATGGCAATTTTGCGGGATCCTCAACGGTAATGACCACTGCCGGCAACACTTGTACCCGATGCTCACCCCACTGCATCCATTCGACCGTGGATTCATCGGGCAAAGATGCATATAGAGTACTAGGCAGACAAAGGGCTGAGGCGAGAACAACAAATAAGGCAATCAAACGCATGGCAACCAGATTAGATGTAAATAGCCACTTTAACAATTGGAAATTCATCACTCTCCTCCTCACGCTTAGCACACTTGTGTATGCATCGTCCTCATGGGCCCGGCCAACCGATACGGGAGAAATGTTTTCATTTTCCATTACGGACCAAATCACCCACTGGGAAACCCCCGATGGTGCCATTCGCGTGCATTACAGTGTGGATGGCCCCAACCAAGTTCGCGCGGGAGACACAAACGATGACGGTGTCCCGGATTTTGTGGAAGAGGTAGCAGAAATAGCCCAAGCATCTTTAAGTCTCTTTGGCGGTCTGAACCTTCTGCCTCCCATGAGCGAGACTGAGTTTACCCTAACCGACAACGGCGGCAGCAGTGCCTTGGATTTTTACTTGGTAGACTTTGGCGGTAACTCCGATGGCAGCTTTGGCATTGACGCTTGCAACAACCAAAGCCAATGCACGGGTCATATGGTCATTGAAAATGATTTCAGCGGTTACAGCTACAGCTCATACCGAGAGGGTCTCGAAACCGTTGTTCCTCACGAACTCTTTCACTTTATTCAAGCGGCCTACAATGCACAGTTGCCCATCTGGATTTCCGAGGGAACCGCTGTGTGGGGACAAAGGCGCTTTGACCCTGAGTCTCGTGATTTTCGAGGATTTGCCAACCAATACCTGGACGATACTGGCCGTCCATTAAACAAACCTCCATCAGGACCGGTGCCCGCATTTGCCTACGGTACGGCCATATGGTGGGAATTTTTAACGCTTCGCCACGACAATCTCTTGGTGGCTGACCTTCTCACATCCTGGCAGAGCCTCACGGAAGATGCTGAATTTGTTGCGGCGATGGTGGAAGGTCTCGAAAGCAAGACCGATACCATGGAAGCTGCCTGGATGGATTTCTCATCCTATAACCTTGGTACTGGAGGCCGTGCCGGCAGCCTCGAATCTTATCCCGATGCACAACGCTTTGCTGGTATTCAACCGGCTGAGGAAGGCTCCAACAACACCATTGAAACGTCCAATCGTTTCTACCCCATCACGACAAATTACTACCTAGTGGAACATAGAGGCGGTCCCCTCTACTGGTCTATGGCCAAAGAAAGCTCCAACCTAAGGCTCGAATATTTTCCGGCCGCGTCTGCCTTTGGAGAGGTACAACCCAGCATCGACCAATGGGCCTCGGATGTTGCTCAACCCTACGCGCTAACCGGCGGAGAATCGCTTCCTGCAGGCTCTTATTGGCTTGTGGTCATGAACCCCACCACGACCGGGAACTCTGTTTACACCGAT
>CAZZDT010000836.1:0-2579 GCA_964652435.1 uncultured Bdellovibrionales bacterium | reverse complement strand
CGAGTTCAATAAAATTGGCGGCATGTCGATGATTGTAATCATCTTGGCGCTCTATCTTGCCTTCGGCTCATTTAGCTATGTTGTTTGGCCGCTCTTGATTGTTGGCTTGTCGCTGGTTTGGACTTTGGGCTCGGTTGCTCTCTTGGGTATCAATGTAACCATGCTGATCAACGTGGTGGCGATGCTCAATCTCGCCGTTGGTGTTGCTTCATCGGTTCACGTTCTCAACGCGTACCAATTAGGTTTGAAAGAGGGAATGGTGTGGGAAGATGCTATTGCTCGGGCCTATGGGACCGCTGGCTTTCCGGTCATCTTAGCGCTCACGACAACATTGGCCGGTTTATTATCTCTAACAAGCGTGCCTTTGGCGCCGATGCGATATTTTGGTCTTTATGCGTCTTACGGCGTTTTCCTGGCCATGATTGGTACTATTTTTCTCTTACCGGTTTTGATGAGTTTTTGGTTCAAGCGGACGCCTCCAAAACAAGATTCTCCGATACGTCTGGTGGTCGATGTTCGGCTACGGGCTCTCTTGAATCGCATCAATCAGATTTCAATCCAACGCAGAGGTTTGACTCTGGGCGTTTTTTTGATTGTTACTGGCTTGGCGGCTTACGGGGTATCGCTGGTTAAAATCGACACCAACTACAGCCAGGTTGTTAAAGATGGTTACGGACAGAGTGAAGTGATTCGCTTGATCGATAAGCTCTTTGGCGGCACCGCCAATCTAGAAGTGATTATTGATACCGGTGCAAATGATGGAGCGAAATCGCCTCAAGTACTTCGCGCCATGGAGCGGTTTGTGGAGCGTACCCTGGAAGGAGCTCCTGATTTTGTAAACCGTTCATTCTCCTTGGTAAATCTGACGAAGGAATCCTATCAGCGTTTAACTGATAACTCAGAAGCCAACTACAAGATTCCTGAAGGAGCAGCGGCCGTTGCCCAAACACTCTCCCTTTATGAATCCGCGGACCCAGAGAATAAAAAGCTCTTTGTCGACGAGAATTGGCAAATTGCTCGTATTACTTTCAATGGTTACAGCCGCGGTTCCAGTGAGTACCAAGGGTTCTTGGACGATGTAGACGGATGGCTTCAAGCCGAATTGGGCCCTCTCAAAGAAAGCTTTCCCGACTTGCGATGGCATACGTCTGGCAACATATCCATGATCATGCATTTTGCTAACCTCTTTACCGAGGCGCAAATCAAATCGTTTGGTCTTGCCTTGGGGGTTATTTGCCTCATCGTCTTGGTTGCTTTTGGTTCGCTGAAGTTTGGTTTGTTGGCGATGATACCAAACCTCTTTCCTATTTTTATCTTGGTGGGTGCTGCCGGGTGGTTAGGCTTTCCGTTTGATGCGGATACGCTCATTGTTATTCCGATTGCCATTGGTATTGCAGTGGATGACACCATTCACTTTTTAACCCATTATCGAACCAAATTGCTTGAAGGTGCAGATCAAGAGACAGCCATAGCGAAGACCATTGAGGAAGTAGGGCAAGCCATGACTTACACCACAGTGATTTTGATCATGAGCTTCCTTACCTTTACGTTTCTCTTGTATAAACCCATGACGGCCTTTGGGGTGTTATCGTCAATTTCGATTGGTTCAGCATTGATTGCTGATGTATTTATTATCCCGATTCTTTTGCGGCGCTTTAAGCCGTTTGTTCAGTAGGGAGTTGTTATGTTTGTCACGACAGTTGGTTTGGTTTCATTGATGGCCTTGAGCGCTCCCACCGGTAGGGACATTGTGGACGCGATGGACAAGGTGGACGACGGCAAAACACAATATTCCGTTCGAATGATGCTGACATGCCCGTTCAAAATGAAGTCGGGCAAAAGAGCCTGTGCCTCTAAGCCTCGCAAGAAGGTTATTGAAGGTATCCAAATGGATATGGGCAAGAATGGTCGAGATGGCTTGTCTATGAGTTATATCTTAGAGCCCGCAACCGAACGCGGCATGGCGTTTAAACAGTATGATTATGATGAGGCCAAAGATACCTCTGAGCAGTGGATGTATATGCCTGCATTGAAGAAGCTTAAGCGTATTGTTTCAGATTCGAGTGATGGTCCACGTACAGGAACGCTCTTTGGCTCGGAAATTGGGTACGAAGACATCGAACGAAGAAAATTAGACGATTACACATACAAGTTAGTGGGCGAAGAGACCGTCGATGGCCAAGCTGTTTATGTGGTTGAGTCTATTCCCGTCGCGAAGCATCGCTCGAAAACGTCTTATGGAAAAAGTAAATCCTGGGTCAATAAGTCGAACTATCTCTTGGTTAAGAATGAGCTTTACAACCATCAAGGCACATTGGCGAAGACTTTCTTTTTTAAGGATATCCGTCAGGTGGACGGCATTTGGATTTCGCGCAAGATGCTGGTGGTCAATCACCAGAACAAACGGATGTCGATGTTGGGACTGAAGAAACTAGCGGTCAACCCAGCGCTTACGGATGCCATGTTTGACAACCGCGTGCTAGACGATGGTGCCTATCGAGAGAAACTCTTGGCACCGATTCGGGAATTGGCAAAATGAAATATTGAGAGATGCAAATGAATTAGGTTGGTTGAAGTAC
>CAZZDT010000835.1:0-2593 GCA_964652435.1 uncultured Bdellovibrionales bacterium | reverse complement strand
TTGTTCGCGCACTTGAGGCGTCACAAGCCAGCCTGGATAATGGCGGCACGCCGGTTCATCTCTAAAGGAAGCCAGAGTGATTAGACGCCACGCATCCACCTTGCCCACCATAGCACTGGTCCTTATCGACCTAGCGGGCTTTTTCGCGGCGCTCAATCTGGCGATCTGGCTGCGCTATGATGTGTTTGCAGCATCATTCCTTAAACAGGGGCCTCCGCCATGGGCCCAAATAACGGAAGCGCTGCCAGTGGTCGCCTTGTTCTGGATCGGTGTGAGTGCCGGTGTTGGCAGTTACAGGCCAGGGACCACCGCACTAGGGGAGTTCAATGCGGTGTTGCGGGCCACTGTGCTCACGTTTCTTGGAGTTCTAAGCGCCAGTTTCTTTTACCGTGATGCGAGCTACTCCCGAGCTATGATTGGATTCCTTATCCCGTTGCTTCTCGGGGTCACCTTTTGTTCCAGACTCGTTTTGCGAATGCTCAGAAGGCGTGCCCTTGACCGTTTTGGTGGGAGACTCAAGGTCTTGGTCGTGGGCGACAATGCCACAGCGGTCAACCTCTTGGACGGAATGGTGCGAGCCGAAGAACTCTATGAGGTCATTGGTGTCGTCGCTAACAAGCACGGGGCGGTTAATGGTGTCCCGGTTTTAGGGGATTTTGAGTCACTGGAGGAGATCTGCCGCAATCAGCACGTGGACACGCTGGTGGTTGCCGAGCGTGACCTGGACGAAGCGAAGGTTCTTAAATCCATCGAAATTTGCTTAAGGCATCAAGTGACCTGGACCATGGTTCCCCGTGTTCACGAGTTGCTTGTTGATCGAGCTCGGGTCGATATGGTCGACGGCATCCCATTGGTAGGGATGCGCTGTACCAATATTGTCGGCTTCAATTGGATGATGAAGCGGGCGCTCGACATCGTAGCATCTACCGTGCTCTTGCTGGTAGGGGCACCTCTGATGATTGGGGTAGCCATTGCGATCCGACTGAGTTCCAAAGGTCCCATCTTCTACGTGCAGGAACGCGTGGGGTATCGCGGTGAGATCTTTCCGTTCATCAAATTTCGGTCCATGCATCTCAATAACGACAATGCAATTCACCGCGATTACACCCGTCAATGGATAACCGAAAACAAGGCACACACCGAAGGTGAAGAGCAAGCCGTTCATAAAATCGTCGATGACCCACGAATCTTTAAAGTAGGAAAATTTATCCGTCGATACTCAATTGATGAATTGCCCCAGCTCTTTAACGTTTTTCGGGGAGACATGAGTCTGATTGGTCCTCGCCCAGCACTCGCTTATGAGGTTGAGGTCTACAGCGAATGGCACCGCCGTCGATTTGAAGCACCGCCCGGTATCACTGGACTTTGGCAGGTTTCTGGTCGGAATAGGCTTTCATTTGAGCAAATGATTGAACTCGATATCGAATACCTGGAAAATTGGTCACTTTGGACCGATATTCAGATTCTTTTCAGAACTGTCAGTGTTGTCTTGTTTGAGAAGGCCTACTGATTCGTTCAGTTTTCGCCGCCGAACCGTTGGCCACGCGACATCGCGGCAATCTTAAAAATCTCACCAAGCATAATCACCGGATCTCGAACCAGGTTAATCTTGCTGCCCGAGATATCTTTCCATCTCACCGGGATTTCTTGAAGAGAGTAGTTCATCCGACGAGCTCGGTAGAGCGCTTCAACATGGAACCCAAATCCATTTGAGTGAAGTGGTTCAAAAATGCTCTGGGCACATTCCCGCTTGATGAGTTTAAACCCGCATTGTGTATCGTTGATGCCGGTGGGCACGATTTGACCCGTGATTGCACGCCAAACTTTGCCCATGAGCACACGATGCCCGGGTTGCCGTTTCAGCAGCTTGCCCGGATCTTTAACTCTCGAGCCGGCTGCAAAATCGACCCCTTCATCCAGAGCTGACCATAGAAGCATGGTATCCTCAAAAGGTACGGGGCCATCCGCATCTGATATCAGAATACGTCGACCACGTGCGGCTAAAACACCGCGGCGCACGGCGTGGCCAGGTCCTCTGCGAATTCCAGACGAAAGCACCTGGAGCTCCATGCACTCATGAAACGGCTCAACGGCCCCTGGAGTGCCATCACACGAGCCATCATCCGCAATAACGACCTCTAAGTGGCCATCAAAACTGTGCTGAAACTGCGCAATCTTCTCAAGGGTGAGAGGCAGCCGCACCGCTTCATTCCATGCGGGGATGACGATGGACAAATCGATGTCATCTGTGTTTAGTGCTTTTGTATTCACAGGTGCCCTCTATAGGAACATCTGCAATTGCGGCAAGTAGCTTCATGGGCAGAAAGATGATTGAAGAAAACCTAAAAAAGGCAGCCAAAGTTATCCGGGAGGGCGGTGTGGTCGCTTTTCCAACGGAGACACTTTATGGCCTTGCCGTAGATCCTATGAATTCTCAGGCACTTAAGCGGCTCTTAGATATAAAAGGCCGGGACGCGGCCAAGGGGATTCCCGTTATCGCCGCCAGCTTTAAGGTCGTCGAATCACACTTTATTCTGCCGGCTCAATATGCCGGTGCACTTCAATCCATCTGGCCAGCGGCGCTCTCAGTAGC
>CAZZDT010000834.1:0-2595 GCA_964652435.1 uncultured Bdellovibrionales bacterium | reverse complement strand
AGATTTTGCATACAGTTCTTGCGCTTCTTCGTGGTCTTCGTCCTATTGGTGGGAGGATTGGTGATGAGTTTCGACAGCGCTTTGATTTATTACCCCTCGCGTTTTCCCGAAGGCAATTGGCAAACGCAGGGCCGGGGACCTTGTGTTGTCGAGGATGTATATTTCAGTGCGGACGATGGCGTGAAAACCCATGGCTGGCTGCTTAAGAATACAGCCTCAGATAAAATTCTCGTTTATTACCACGGCAATGCCGGAAGCATCGCGGACCGTTACGAGTGGGGATGCCAGCTTACTCAAGCAGGTGTCAGTGTCTTGATGGTGGAATACCGAGGTTATGGGCGCAGTGAAGGTAAACCTGGAGAGCAGGCTTTTTATAGAGATTCAGAAGCCGTTTGGAGTTGGTTGACGACCACTGCGGGTTATTCCCCCAAGAACATCATTCTTTATGGCAAGTCATTGGGCGGGGCAGTGGCTACAGATCTTGCCACCCGGCATCAGCCCGCGGCGTTGATACTGCAATCCACGTTTACAAGTATTCCAGACATGGCCAAGAAAATTATCCCGGGAGTCCCTGGGTTTCTCGTGCCGACTAAAATGGCTTCGATAAAGAAAGTACCTAAACTCACGTGCCCTATTGTGGTGGTTCATAGCCATCATGATGAGATCGTACCCTTTGCCATGGGCAAAGAGCTTGCGGCTAAAGCTCCCAATCTCTTTAGGTTCTTGGAGTTTCAAGGCTATGGCCACAATGACTTGGTCATGGGTAGGGGCCATGAAATCGTCGCTTCTTTTAAAGCACTGGTGGATACCTTAGGGAATTAAGCCGCCGGCTTCTTGAGGGAAGGTGTAGCTGCTTTTGCTGCGCCTACATTCCATGCAGGTGGTGTAGCTTCAGGTGCAATCATGATCCGCCGTGGCTCATCGTTGAGGTGTGGGCTAACGAAGAAGCGATAAGTATTGGCGAAGATATTGTAGAAGAATGTAATGACCGCTGTTTTGACTCTGGTCCACAGGGTTTCTTGTTTGAGGCTCTCCAGTGTGACCTCGTTGCAAGCGTCTTCAGCCAGTGAGTTTTTAAAGACTTGGTTTTCAATATCGGCTGCCAGCTCTTTGCTGTGAATCAATGCAATATCGTCCCAGCCCCGTTCCCAAGAATTAAACTCAGCTTGACCGCTGGAGCTGAAAACAACTTCGGAATCAGCAACCATGAATTTACGGTGCGAATAATTTTTGAGTTCAAATATTTGGATATTGGGCTGCGCCAAAATGTCTTCATAGTATTGCCGATAAATGTGCCAACTTGGCTCAAAATCGATGCCGTCTTTGGAGTTTGTTATGAGTCTTATTTTGACACCGCGCTTGGCTGCTTCAACCAGTGCATCGTGAAACTCTTTGACGTGGACATAGGCCATTTCGATATCAAGGGTTTTTTGGGCGCCACCGATAATGGCAAGTAGATTTTGTTGCATCTCACCCGGCCCCCAAGGAGCGCCATGGGTTAGTTTGACTGGCATGTCTCCAGCAACTTTGGCCTTGGGAAAATAGCGTTCTACCAATTCAGAATCACTTGTTCTCGGTTCAAGAACTTTGTCTCGGTCGATCCAACTTTGTAGAAATGCGGCTTGCAGGTTGTGCAATGCAGGACCTTGAATTTTCATTCCAAAGTCTTGGTATTCTGGCCGTACCATTTCTGGAGTGATGCTAAATGCGGGATTTTCAATTGTGCCTTTTGGGGAAAAAGCAGCTTTTCTGGCCGCCTTTAGAGAGTGACCCGCGGTGGCTTTTTCAAAGGCTGCCCAGTAGGCGTCATTGGCAAAGTATTCATCTCCAATGCAGGATGCTCCAACGAGTGCGGTTTTGCCATCAACAATGATGGTCTTGCGGTGCTCCAGGCCGTGCTCGAGTGGGGAGCTAAGTTTGAGCTCAATCCCAGCTTCCTCGAGGCGCTTGAGATTCTTACGGCCTTCACTCCAACTGTAAGAAGCATCACTCATTCCGGCGTCGACCAGGACGCGGATAGCCATGTCTGGATTTTCGCGTTTCTTTTCGATGAGAAGGTCCACGAGATATTGCCCAAAGTGGCCACCATCGAAGGTGAGCATCGTGATGTGGATGGAGTCTTTGGCGTTCTTGATTTCTGGAATCACAAATTCTGTGAAGTAGTCTCGGTCGAGCGCAACTTCGACGTGATTGCCCACGGATGTTTTCCCGTAACTGATGAGGTTACCTGGTTCGATGGTTTCGCCGCGGCTGGCCGCCGCCCGCAAGTGGAGCATATGTCGAATCATCTCGGCGCTGCTTTTATCGTCAGGATGATCGACCAAACGCCCAGTATTGAGGGTCATGGTAGTCTTTTCATGGCCCATGAGAGGCTCTGGGGAGGCGTTTTGCCGCGGAATAGTATGGGATTTTACTGGGGCATTGGGTACTTTATATGCCTGATTTAAATGGGGAAATTGGATATTCGGGGCGGCTGCAGTCGGGCGTAACATGGGCGATTCCTCGGAAAGGGGTCGCCATATTATCGGCGGATTTGACTCTTTTGTTGCGTGTTTTTGAGTCTCGGTTTCAGAAGGGGCAAAGATTCCAAGATCT
>CAZZDT010000833.1:0-2600 GCA_964652435.1 uncultured Bdellovibrionales bacterium | reverse complement strand
CGCTTGCACCGGAAAGGGCACATATACCGCCAAGGAGTTGGCTGATGTTGGAACAGCGGCATTCAATGCTCGAGATTGGGTGAAGGCTTCTGCTTGTTATGGTCTTTTTGTTGAGTCTTATGCGCAGCATAAAGATTATGGTGTAGCCATTTATAATCTTGGTTTGGTTCAAATGCAGCTGAAGAAGTTTTCCAAAGCGCAAAAGAATTTCCAAAAACTACTCAAGGATTTCCCTGGTCATAAGCATACGGCGGACGCGCGATTGTTTTTAGGAAAGGCATTTTTAGAACAAGATAACCATAAAATGGCGATGCAGATTTTTCGGAACATTGCTTATACGCCAGACATTGATTGGTACGATAAGGTTGAGTCATTCACGCAAATGGGTCGCTGTGAGATTCGCCAGAAGAATCTAAACCTTGCAGAAGAGTATCTTTGGCAAGCGTACCATGCTTATCGCCGCGGTGATCGAGAAGAAGGCTATGCCGACCCGTACGGCTTGGCGCAGATTCATTTTCATCGAACGCAAATCAAAGAAATCATGATGCAAGATGCCGTGATTGAGTCTCCAAAAGACGATAGCGATGCAGAAAAAGAGCGTGTCTTTGAGAGCTTAGAGAGAAAAGCAAAATGGTTATTGGATGCGCAAAAAGGTTATCTGCAAGTTATTCGAACGGGGCATGCTTATTGGGCGACCGCCGCTGGTTATAAAATTGGTGCTCTTTACGAGAGGCTTTACGACGAAATCGTGAAGGTTCCATCGCCACCAGACATTACCGAGGAAGAGAAAATTATCTACCAAGAGGAATTGATTAAGAAGGTTTCGGTTCTCTTGCGTAAATCCCTGACCGCTTTTCGCAAGGTATGTAAGGTAGCTAAACGGATTCAGGTTGAGAACGAATGGGTCGCCAAGAGTCAGGCGAGCATGGAGCGATTGCTGGAAGTTCTAACGAAGAGTGGACACTTGCACGCACCAAAGAAAAATCTGGAAGATAAATCAAAAAAGAAAATTGAGACAAATCCGGCAAAGGTAGATTCGCCAACCAGTTGATTGAAAATACGATGGCAGAGGGGGAAACATGAAAGGCTTGGTTTTGGGAAGGGGCAAGAACGCTTGGTGGCTTTTGCTCGCCCTTTGGGCTTGTATCGCTTGCACCGAAACCACGCAGGATTCACCTGTTTCCGAGCCTGAAGAGCAAACAACGGATCCAACGGATGCACCGGAGGATAACACCGATGCATCCGCACCGTCTGAGCCAAGTGATGATTCTCAGATTCCAGTAGAGCCGAGCGATGATGAGCAAAGCGATGCTTCTTCGCCGGGCGAACCGGAGGAGGAGGGGCCTTTGAGTGGTTTTGGAGAAATTTCAGGTTCCTGTGGCATTTTGGATTTGATGACACGGCAGCAAATCGAACCTTTCTTGATTCAAAACGCTATCGATTTTGCTGATGATCCCTATGATGAATCGGATTTAGATGAACTGACGGATGGGGGTAGAGAAATCATTTCGGATGGCAATGCGGGGGGCAGCTCACTCTTGTCTGAGGTTTTTGCCTACGAGGTTTTAGCGCGGTGTGAAGATGCGGCGCTCTTGAAAACTGAAACTGAAATTCTCTACAACGATCCGGCCGGCAAGAAGACAGATTTACTGGTTATGATTGGTGAGTCGAAGTTAGGCGTGAGTGTGACCCGAGCGGTGGGTTTTCCCAGAGAGGATCCCTACACCGTTGAACGGGCCCTAAGTCTATTGGAGCAAAAGCTCAGCGGGGTGGTTGCGAGTACGGCTAACGTGAGTGACGAGGATGCTTGGACCAAGCAAATCTTGCACATTGTAGCTTATGCCGATGAGCACGCTCTTTCGTTGGAAACGGCTTATGAGCTTCTAGATGATGATTTTCGCAGCGATACAGTGGTTTGGGTGACCGTTTCTCATGGGGACGATGAATTTCTCTATTGATTAAATGATTATTGATTTCAGGATGTTGGACCATTCGTTATGAGAAGCTGCACGGCTCTCGATGGCGTCTGAGTCTTACGTATGAATCGCCCTGGCCGATGACTGTGCTTTGGTCTAAGGTCATTGCATGAGAATACGCTGGTGGCTCTTACATTGCATCGTGGTTGGACTGATGACCGGCTGTGGTACCGAACCACAAGCTGATGACTCGAATACTGCCTCTGTTTCTACGGAAGTGGGTGATGTGGCCACTGGTGAAGTACCCACCTACGTTGGGAACGTCATCATTACCAATCGTACTGAACTCGAGGCACTTCGCGGTTATGTTGTCATCCAGGGGAATGTATTCATTAATCCCCTGATGGTGACCGATTTAGAGCCTTTGGCCTCTCTGGAGCGCATCGAAGGGACTCTGGATATTGCCTACGACCGAATTCAAGTTCAGTCGCTAAAGAGTTTATTTGGACTGCATCATCTTCGTGCGGTCTCAGGGTATGTTCAAATTGAAAATTGCAATTTACTTGAGCATTTAGGCGGTTTGGATTCGTTACAAGTGGTTGGCGCTTCGCTTTCTATTTACAACAACGATGTTCTAAGCTCCATTGAAGCCTTACGCACTTTGGAAGTGGTGGGCATGAATTT
>CAZZDT010000832.1:0-2601 GCA_964652435.1 uncultured Bdellovibrionales bacterium | reverse complement strand
GTCCTATTTCAAATGGCATATTATTTTATACTACTTTAGTATAAATATAAAATTGAAGGAATCGTTTTTATTCTATCACATACTTCTTTTCTACACTACCATCATCATAGATATATAGCAGTAAGGCATCCTTGTTTTCTTTATCTATGTCTCTACCCAATACATCAACTACTTTTATTAATTTTTTAATACTATTAAACTCATCAATATATGTTTGTGTAATATCTAATGCTATTTGGTTAGACTGACTAGAATTTATTGAAACTCGTCCATTTGGATTAATCTCATCACAAGATTCTGTTTGTGTTACACTTATATAATATTGATTTTGACCCATTGGAGGATTTAAATCTGAATAAGTAAAATTATCAGTTGACACCTGACCAATTAATTCAAAATTACCGCCATTAGTATTTCTCCAAACTTCAAAAACATCATAGTTAAATCCTTCGTAAGCATTCCATAATAAGTTGATTTCTCCGTTAATACCTAAATTAGAACTTAAATGAATTGTTTTATGTTTATTTATCTCACTAAGGACAGTTTCATTTCCACAATCATCTAAAGCGGTTAGCAAATAGCTATAACTTTGTTGTAAAGGGTTAGCTGCCTCGTCAATAAAAACTAAACTTTCATCAAAAGATTCTATAGTACTAATCATTTCGTATTCTCCAAAAGGATTTTCTCTGTATATATTATATCCAATACAATTGAATGAATTTGAAACACTATATGTTTCCCAGGTATTAGGAGAGGTTTGTTCATATACTAAAAAGTCACAGTCCCCATTAAAGTTATCCCAATAAATTACTGAATTTTCGCCTTCAATTGAAACATAGCATACTGGTGAAATAAAATCTGACAACAAGCACGTACAACTACCATCATACTCTGTAGCTAGGGGATTATAATTACAAGCATCTGGGTTTGTACAACCTCCTAACTCATCATCATTACAAATACCATCATCATCTGAGTCATTATCAATAATCTCACCTATTCCATCGCCATTCATATCTTGGCAAATATCACAAATACCATCTACAAAAGTACAATCACCATCATCTGTAGCTAAAGAGTCATAGTTACAAGCATCTTCATTTGTACAACCAACTAACTCATCAGCATCACAGACACCATCATTATCCACATCGTTGTCTATCACTATTCCATCTTCACAAGTATCACAAATACCGTCTACAAATTCACAGTTATTAATTTCAAAATTAGCAGACGGCATATAATTACAAGCTAATAGATCAGTACAACCATATATTATTAATGTTTCGCAACTACCATCATCTATAGTTGCAAAAATATCATATTCAAAATAATTGGCATCAGTGCACCCAAGACAAGAAGTGTAGTCACACGAACCATCATCTATATCTACATTTGGATTATAGTTGCAAGCCCCTATGGATGCACAACCATATGTTATTAACGTTTCGCAACTACCATCATCTACATTTGCATCAGGAATATATTCTAAATAAAATGGATCAGTACAACCTAAAATAGGTAATTGTGCACAAGAAGTATCAAGTGCCTCTTCTGGAAATAAAAAAGCGATTGGACCTAAGTTAGGGTCGAAAGAAACATTACAGCTCAGACCATTAGAATAATAATTACAGTCAAAAAGATTAATAAGAACTTGCGTTGTAACCCCGTTTATACAAGCCCTTATCATAATCCCCTCCCCCTCATAAAAACCATCTTTTTCAGGGGTGTTAGGGTCGTCTCCCCAGATATTAATTACTAGGGGATCCTGAAGACTATTAAATTCACTATAACCAGCGCAAGCATAATTACCATTTTCAGTTAAATAAAAGGCTCCTATCGAAACATCGCAATCAACAAGTTGAGAAAGTGTTAACGTCTCAGCAGAATTCAAGTCAAAAACAACAGCTGTCGTAGTAAACATCGAAGCAGGCATAGTAATCTCAAAATTGTTTTGAGTTATAGTATAGTCCCAATTATTGCACGATTCAGGTTCATCACAATCAAATCCTTCCTCAGGATATAAGCAATTTTCTTCATCTAATAGAAAATCCATTATTGTTAATTCTAGAATCTGACCAAATCCATTTGGTGTATATGTTCCTGAAAACGGAGGTGATGAATTCATATAAGAATTTGTTAAAAACATTTGTCCATTTAGTTTTTGTATAATAAAAGTAAATTCTTCTCCTATATCAAAACCATTGTCTAATCCGCCTTGAGTTCCCCAAGCGGCAATAGCCAAAGATTCATTGTTCCATTGCACAGTACCTCCGCACTCCAAATCTCCATAACTATTAGTATAGAAAACCCCTATAACATCTCCCATCTCTAAACCAGCTGAACTCCCAACTCCATACTCTAAAGCAATTGTCATATTTGAATCAGTATTTGAATGGGAAAAAAAATCATTATTATTTGCCAATGGATTATAATTACACGCTGACCCATCTGTACAACCGTCAATTACTAACAAAACACAAGACCCATCATCAATTATAGCATCAACATTATAATTTATTGCATTTGAATCAGTGCAACCATAAACAACAGTAAAACCACATGGATCACATTGATGGAAACCTAAATTGTCCCAAACTT
>CAZZDT010000831.1:0-2605 GCA_964652435.1 uncultured Bdellovibrionales bacterium | reverse complement strand
TATGCTTGGTTGCCCTTCTGATTTGGCAGCAGCCCTTACCAGCGCTCACCTTTGTGGCGCCGGCCATTGTCATTGCCTTAGGCAAAGAAGCCGCAAGCACCACCAAAGAAGTGCTCACCGCCGTAGTGTTTGTGGCGGTGCTCTTTGGCGTGAAAACCCTGGTTCTCGGATAAACCGCCGCTCTTACAATCCCTTACCGGCCTAACATGTTGAAATGATATGGTTATTTTATTGGTCTTCCCGTGGGGCTTTGACCTTTTTTAGAACGCGTTCTAGTTTCTACCCGGACGCAAACAACGCACCCAAAGAGGAAACAAATCCATGAGCAACAGTTTTGGTGAAAAGATTCTTGATGGCAAAGTGGCCTTTGTAGCCGGTGGAACCCGCGGTTTTAACCTGGCCATTGCTCAAAAATACGCCGAGCACGGTTGCAAGGTTGTGGTGTCCAGCCGCAATGAAGAGCGCTGCTCCACCGCGGCCCAAAGCATCATTGATATGGGTGCAGAAGCCATGGGCATTCCTTGCGATGTGCGCGACTACGATGCGCTTCAAGAAGTATACAAACATACGAAAGAGAAGTTTGGTCCCATCGATTTGGTTGTTGCTGCTCAGGCTGGCAACTTCTACGCACCAGCCCTTGGTATGAGCATGAACGCCTACCGCTCCATCATCGACATCGACCTCATTGGTACCTTCAACGTGTTTCGTGGTGCATTCGAACACTTGAACCGTCCCGGCGCCTCCATGCTGGCCATTACGGCGCCAGAAGGTGTGCGGCCTCTGCCCTTCCAAAGCCATGTGTGCGCCGCGAAGGCGGGCGTAAACATGCTTCTGAAGTGTTTGGCGGTGGAATGGGGTCCAGCCGGCGTAAGAGTGAATGGACTCTCTCCTGGCCCAATCGAAGGCTCCTGGGGCATGGACAACGTGATTGCCAAAGACCCCGAAATGAAAGAAACGATTACCAAGGCCATTCCGCTCAAGCGTTGGGGCGTAGACAAAGACATCGCCGACGGCGCGCTCTTCTTGGCCTCAGATGCGGCCAGCTGGGTGACGGGAACCATTTTGGACATTGATGGCGGTGTGACCATTGCCAGCCCAGGTTCAGGCGACACCGATGCGGTGAATTTTGCAGGTAATGAAAAAGTGAGAGGCCCGGGTAAGGGCGACCGCTAACTAAGGCACAGATAAGGCTGGCTCGGACTCAATCCCTGGCAATATCTTGCTCTGGGTTGGAAGCCACAAAGTAAAACGGGCTCCTCCCATTTCTGGATCTTCATCCACGGCCAAAGTTCCGCCGTGCTCTTGAACAATTTTAATGGATAGAGCTAGACCGAGGCCTGTACCTTGTCCCGCCGGCTTGGTGGTAAAGAACTCTTCAAAAATTTTCTGACGAATAGACTCTGGAACACCGCCACCGTTATCTGAAACCGAAATCGCAACACCAGGCTCCCCTGCGTTCGCTATCTCGCGGGTAAAAACATGAATCTTGCCCTGAAATCGCCGCCCGTCAGCATCCAAAGGATTCAAGTCCCTGTATTCCATCAATGCATCGGCCGCATTCGCAATCAAATTGGTAATCACCTGGCCAATACGACTTCGAAAACACCGCACGGGAGGCAAAGCACCGGCATGATGCTCAACCTTAAACAATTTCGTACGTCCACCAACCAGGACCATGCATTCCTTGACGACGTCGTTGATATTCACACCATCTACAGCTTGGGTCTCCATTCGGCTTTGAGTTCGCAGGGCGGAGCTTAGGTCTTTAAGAGTGTGAGAGCCCGTTTGAGCCGCCTCCGAAAGCGCACGGGACTCAGCAATCAAGCCCTTCAGCTTGCCCGCTACCTCATCGGCATCCGGAGCGCCTTCAAAAATTCGTTCATGAATTTCCTGAATATCGTCTAAGACTCGGTCTTGATTCTCAGCACTCATGGTCACCAACATGATGGGGTTGGAGATCTCGTGACCAATACTCGCAATCAATTGCCCCAGTGCAGCCAGCTTTTCCGACTGAACCAAAATGTTTTGCGTGTGCCGCAGCTCTTGTTCTGTGGAGCGCTTCAGCTCTTCGTGGGTTCTCGTCAGCGCTTCATTCTTCTGTTCCACTTCAGTCTTTTGCGCTCGAATCTTCTCCGTCTGCACCGCAACAAGTCGCTCCAGCTCAATTTTCCGCGCCCGCAATCGGCGAACTCGCAACCGGAAGACGAAATAGGCACCAGCTATCAGTCCCAAAGCAGTTAAAATTTGAAACCACAGGGTTTGGTAGAAATAAGGTTTCAGTGTCACCACAATGGGTGCTTCTAGCTTAGCCACATTCCCTTGAAAGGTCTCCAAAGAAGCCTCAAACCGGTAATCTCCTGGCGCCAAATTGCCATAATAAGCAACACGCTCATGACCAGCTTTCACCGCAGTAGGGTCTTCACCCACCAACCGGTACTGATACTGAACTTGCTTGGGCTTAATGAATGTTGGGGATGTATAACGAATGCTGAGCTTTCGCGTTCCCGGCTCTAGAGTCACACCGCCGCGGTGATCAACACGTTTTCCGTCTGCCATCACCTCTTCCACCACAAGGTGTGGCGGCGGACTTTCAACTGCTAACCGA
>CAZZDT010000830.1:0-2612 GCA_964652435.1 uncultured Bdellovibrionales bacterium | reverse complement strand
AGAGAGTGATGGTGTCGCCCAATGTGACGGCACGGCTTTGGGTTCCGTTTACATCCAACGAGAAGCTTTCGAGAGCGGGGGCGACTGCATCAACGTCAAACAAGGGTGCTGCATCACCGTTCTCATCGGTATTCAGGCTAACGTAAACCGTGTTGCCTACTTTGTCTGTGAGCGTCGCCTGAACCGTGTAAGTTCCATCAGTAAGGGGAGGCTCACCGGCACTCATGATGGTGGTCCATTTCGCGCTGTCTTCGCCGGGGCTTACGTATTCAAGTTCGAAAACAGGTTCTGTTACCTGTGTGCCGTCTTTTCGGGTGATCTCAAACTCTATGGTGCTTGTACTCTCTTCAAAGTTTAGGTTGTCGAGGGCTTCATTGACTGAAATGCGGAGGCTGCCTTTTTGTCCGGCGCGAAGGGAATCTGGATCCATCGCGGCCAAGATTAAGTTCGGTGGTATGGTGTCGAGGTAAACCGTGTCGAAGAGTGCTTCGGATTGATAGCCGTAGCTGTCTTCAAAAATCAGATAGACACTTTGCGAGCATATGGTGGCAGGATCACTGCATGGGGCAAGTGTCCAAGGTATTTGGTAACTGCGGGTTGTGTCTGTGGTGGAGGTAGGCTCCAAATCACTAAGGCTTTGGATAAAGGTGTTGCTTTCAGAAAACCCTGGGTCGTTGGAGATGATCGCTTTATCCGCAGTGTCGGTTGTAAGGTAAAGCAAAACATCGGTGGTACCCACCGTATCAGGATTCGGCTGGGAGGTGGTTCCGATGGTCATGGGGTAGCTGGTCATGCCGTCGGGGTCGGTTTCATCTTCTGTTGCCGCTGGCGTTGCCACCAATTCAAATGGCACTTCAACCACAATGTTATCACCAGCCGAAAAGCTAAATGAATCGGAAACCCCATAATAGAGAATACGACCGTTGGTGGACTCGGTAGCTCGTATTTCGGCCACGACTACCAAGTTGTCGCGAAATGGGACCGAGGAAAAGTCTAGGCTGGCGCCGGGTTCGAGCAATACTGGGGAAGCTTCAGAAACCGTCGTGCCTTTTACCTTGGGGTCCACACGTGTTTCGACTCTGCCGTTGAGCCAAAGAGTGCCTTCGGGCCAGCTCTCACCTGGGAAGCTGAATTGAATAGCAAAAGAGCTGGTGTTTTGCAGGGACTCGCATCCGGTCAGCGTGCTGCAAATGAGCATGCCCAGGACGAGTGTTTTACTAAGGAGCGATGATGGTCGCATGGTTCGGTCTCCGCTGGAGTTCTTGGAGCGTATCTAAGGCGCGGCGTTGATGGTGGCGCTTCCTGATCCGGTACTGGCTTCGGGTTGCAAGGTTAAGGCTAAGGTGGTCGCTATGCCCGCAGTGACCACACCGACGCCTGTCCATACCCACCATTGTTTGTACCACTTGGTGGGGCGGGGCTTCAGTTCAACCCACATGGCAGTGTTGTCGAGTGGGTTCACGTAAACATCGCCGTTCCAATCAAAGTAACCATCTTTTTGAACTCGCAAGGAGTATCGTCCGGGGCCCAGCTCTTGAATGGGCGGCATAGGCAGGATGCCTTGCTCTTTACCGTCTAGGTAAACAGTGGCATCCCGTTCGGATGAGCTGACGCCCAGGCTGCCCGGGTCTTTCGAGTCAATGCCCAAGAGTTTACGGCCAGCGGTGCGAATAGCCGGGATGAGAGTTGCTTCGGTGCCCATAAAATTTTCGCTGATTCGATTGTCTACGCGTGCAGTGGTTGGTGAAATGAGGCGAAGCGAGATGATAAAGTTTTCAGCTAATTTACCAACTTGGCCCACCACCAGCTTATCGACGCCGAGTGCTCCACCGATTTCAGCCAAACAAGACGTATCACTGTCGCATCCAAGAACCTGTTTTTGGCCTTCTAAGTCGAGCATGGCGGCGATGTCTTCTTTGCCGATCACGCTGGCGCCCTGGATTCGCTTCAATTCCACCGAGAGGACCTGGGTTAGGTTTCTCGCCGCGTTCTCAGAGAGTCCTGCAGTCGTTAAGTCGAACACCGCGAAGCTAACGGCTTTACCTTCTTGTATCTTGTAGGTGATTTTGTTGCCTGCGCCTTCCCAGCCGAAAAGTTCCTGGACCAGCTCCTTTGTCACGGCAATGGCATCGGCTGGATTATTTAAGACGCGGCTTACGCGGTTCGTTACCGAGGCCTTTTTGCTATCCACCAATGAGAGGGTAAGGGTCATGGTTTCACCCACTGTGCCTAAGGTGCCGTTGATGACTTGGTCGGCATTGACCCAGGTTGATATCTCCGCCAAGCAAGCGTTGTCCGCCTCACATCCCGTGCTTTGCTTGATGGTTTCAGTTTCCGCAATGGTCGCCAGTTCGGTGCTGGTCACGGCTTCGATTCCTTCTCGACCCTGCATGGCTTCGGCAATCGCCGTTGTGACTTGCTCCGCGACCGCTTCTTCAGCACCGGCAGCGGAAACATCCATGATTAGGACTCTTTGGGTGACGGTGGGTTGCGGTGGAACCAATGGTTTAGGTGGGGGAGAGGCTAATTTTTGTGGAGCCGGAGGCGCGGGTTCTACCTGAATCGGAGCCAGCGCAAGTTCCGGTTCCGGCGCGGGTGAGGTGGGTTCGGCT
>CAZZDT010000829.1:0-2612 GCA_964652435.1 uncultured Bdellovibrionales bacterium | reverse complement strand
CGTTCGAGAGCGCGTCCCTCGGAACTTAGACCCTTAGCATTGCCGGCTTCGAGCGCTGCTTCGATGATATCAATAAAAATATCCAACTGGGCGATGAAGATCTCCAATTGAATTTTGCCGCGCTTTTTCTCTTCGTCGAGGAGCTCTGGCGAAAAGCCACCTTTATCATCAACGAATGCTCCCGATGTCCATTTTTCAAGCATCGATTTGAGGGTGTCGGGACGAACCGGTTTCGAGAGGTAGTCGTCCATTCCCGCTTCAATGGCTTTTTGTTTATCTTCGGCCATGGCGGCGGCAGTTAAAGCAATGATGGGAATTGAGTTGTATGAGGAAACTTCTTCACGAATAGCTTGGGTAGCTTCGAAACCTGTCATCTCCGGCATGTGACAATCCATGAGAATAGCCGAGTAGAGGCCGGAGAGTGCATGCTGGAGGGCTTCTTTACCGTTTTCAACAACCACTGCTTCGTAACCCAGTTCTTCTACCATCTCTCGGGTAACTTCTTGGTTAACGATATTGTCTTCCGCAATCAGTATTCGCTCGATACCCTGATTGGACAATTTATTTTCGGCAATGCTGTGCCGGGTGATGAGAGGAAATCCATCCGGTGAGCGAGCGAGTAGGTTATCGAGTTCGTGGAGAACTTCATGAAGCTCAAACGCTCTTACGGGCTTCGGGATATAACCCACTATACCTGCTTCATAGACTTGCTTTCCATGACCTCGCTGGGTGACGGAGGTTAAAGTGATGAGATTTGTGTCTTTAAGATTCTCTGATGCTTTCACCCTACGTGCGATTTCCAGACCGTCAATTCCCGGTAGCTGGAGGTCGAGTAGTACGGAGTCAAAAGCAGCGCCTTCTTCAAATGCTCGATCAAGAGTTTGGAGACCTTCTTTACCACTGGCCGCACTGCCTGTGGAAATACCCCAGCTTTGCAGTTGCTCACAGATAAGCGAGCGCGTGGTTTCGTCGCCATCAATGACCAGAATACGATGACGGTCGAGATTAAACTCACCGGTGGACAGTCCGTGGCCAAAGCCTATTTGTTTCTGCAGCCGAACCGTGAACCAAAAGGTGCTGCCGGTTCCAATTTCACTTTCGACACCAATTTGGCCACCCATTAATTCAGAGAGCTGTTTACTGATGGCCAAGCCTAAACCTGTTCCGCCATGTTGCCGCGTGTAACTGCCATCGACTTGTACAAAGGATTGAAAGAGTTTGTCTTGGTTTTCTTGGCTGATACCAACGCCGCTATCGACAACGCCAAAATAGATCAGCGCGTCGTCGTCTGATTCTTCACGCAGTTCAATTCTAATACAGACTTCGCCCTCATCCGTGAATTTGATTGCATTGCCGAGGAGGTTGGTGAGAATTTGTCTGAGTCGACCAGGGTCTCCATTGAACGCCGTCGCCATCTCTTCAGGCATTTCAACGCTCAGGGTAAGGCCCTTGGGCCGGGCTTGGTTACTAAGCAATTCAGTAACGTCGTCCACGGTTCTACGGAGATCAAAATCAATGGACTGTAGATTAAGCTTACCTGCCTCAATTTTCGACCAGTCCAAGATGTCATCGATGATGGTCAGCAATGCATCGCCCGAGCGCCGGATGGTTTCGATGAATCTACGCTGCCGTTCGGATAGTTCGGTCCGTAAAAG
Source organism: uncultured Bdellovibrionales bacterium (assembly GCA_964652435.1). Classification (GTDB taxonomy): domain Bacteria; phylum Myxococcota; class XYA12-FULL-58-9; order XYA12-FULL-58-9; family JABJBS01; genus JABJBS01. The sequence goes on along the minus strand of CAZZDT010000829.1, from coordinate 957 downwards.
CAGATCCGTCATACCAATAACACCGTTCATTGGTGTTCGGATTTCATGGCTCATACTTGCTAGAAAGAGGCTTTTGGCTTCGACGGCCAACTCTGCTTTTTCTCTTGCTTGAACAAGTTCAGCTTCAACTGCCAATCGCTCTTCGATTTGGCCTTTGAGTTCCACCACTTGCTCATCAATTCTTTGTCGTAAGCTTAGTTTTTCGAGGGCGCGGTTGACGGCTGCTCGGACGAGAGTCAAATCGTTGAATGGCTTTGAGATGTAGTCGAATGCGCCGAGCCTCAAGGCTCTCGCCACGACCTCCATGGTTGCATGCCCAGTAACAACGATAACTTCAGTGTCAGGGTAGTTTTGTTTGATGGTGCGTGTGAGTTCCAAGCCGTTCTGGTCGGGAAGTTCGACGTCCGTGAGAACAACGTCTACTGGGTTGCTCGATAGCATATCCATGGCGCTCTCGGCATCGGGGGCTACAAGCACTTGGTGCCCGTCGCGCCGGATGGTTCGCTCCAATAAAATACGTATGTCTAGATAGTCATCTACAACGAGGATTCTGCTACCTAACGAGCTACCTGGTTGCGAAATTACAGTCATACTGATGCCCCATTCGCATGAGGTAATATCGTAGCGGATTCCCGGGGTGGGTGCACGAAGCCCAATGAAATTGTTGGTTTGATTCGGGCGCGATGTAGTTAGATGTAGGACAGGATTTGGACTTAATCTTCGAGGTAAGTATAGCCATTGAGCCCTTGATTGTAACGATGCATGATTTCAGCTGATTCTTGAATGCTCAGTTTGTTTTCTCGGACTGCTTTTTCGGCCGCTTTTCGTGTGGTTTTGATCAAAGCATCGCAGTCGTATTCAACGTAAGTGAGCACTTGGGAAACGGTGTCACCCACGACAACATGGTCGAGGTGGTAACTGCCATCTCCATCAATGTTGACGTGTACAGCATTGGTA
>CAZZDT010000828.1:0-2615 GCA_964652435.1 uncultured Bdellovibrionales bacterium | reverse complement strand
GCAACGATGTCAAAATCGCCTTCAGCCGCAATCTGAAAAACACCAGGCTCCGTCTCGGTCACAGCACCCGCCGGTGTAGAAGTCACTTGCAGATCAGCGTCTTCAAGAGCATTCCCCCAAAAATCATAAACCGAAGCCGTGAATGGCAAGCTGCGCCCTTCCCAATAACAATCTTGCTCAAGCAGACTTGAAACCCACACATAAGGTAAGCCTGGATGAACCGTTAAAAGCGGCGGGGTCTCATCTTCCGCATCATATCCGGTGACTCCACAAACAACATAGAGATACCCTGCCCCCGTGGCAGAGAATCCAAGAGAATCTTGAACAACTCCATAGAGAGCAGGCTCTGCACCGTTAGCTGGTGCCACGTTAAAATAAGTGGGAAAGCCGGTCACAGGATTCCCAAAAGCATCTGTAACACTGCAATCAACATCAACTGCTTGAGTTGGTGTCACATCTGAGGCGGACAAAATCGTTTCTGTAATGGCCGGTGGTCCAGCCACAACTTGAATGGTTTCGCCGCTTGCGTCCACCAAATCATCGAGCGTGCAAGTTGCCGTATAAGAACCCACAAAGGTAGCGATGAGACTGAAGCGCCCACCGCCCACATCTGTAACCTCCACCGACTCACTCACATCAATGCCAAGTCCATCCGGTTGAAGAACAGGGTTTCCGTATGCATCATAGGCATCGCATGCCACATAAGCACGCTCACCGGCAGCCGCCTGAGTTACCTCGGGTACCGTTTCCACCACCGCAGCCCCCGACGGTGCAACGGTAAACCAAACCCCTTCATCATCTTGGGCGCCGCCATCCTGTGTGGAGCAGCGCGCTTGATAATAACCAGCATTGGTTGGAGTGACACTAGCCCCAGTGGCAGTTGGCGTTACATCCGCAATAGGAGGATAGATATCTACTTGAACAGGAACATCATCGACCGGTTGTGAGCTCAAGCGCACCGAGCAAACCACACTCAAGGAAGATCCCGCCTGGATGTTTGAGGCGGTTAAGGCTGTGTTGACAGTGTAGCGCTTGTCTACTGCCACGCGCACACCTGCTTCCGAGCTGTTACCAGCCAAGTCCGTGGCCACAACGCGAATCAAAGGAAACGTCATACCGGCCCCAACCGAAGCAAGACTCACATTACCCGTCCAGGAACCGTCTTCGTTCGCTACAATCGTTCCAGCAGAAATATTTTCCGCCTCTAAGAAAACACTGGTTGGATCTACACCGTCAGCATCTTCAATGGTCACCGAGACCTCAACATCATCCCCTACCAATGCGTAAGCTTCCGGCGCCACAAAGAGAATCGTTGGACCGGGATTGATAGGTTCTGGTTCGGGCTCAGGCTCGGGCTCGGGCTCAGGTTCTGGTTCAGGCTCAGGTTCTGGCTCAGGTTCCGGCTCGGGTTCCGGCTCGGGTTCTGGCTCAGGCTCTGAATCTACGCATGCCGCATTCACGCAGGACTGCCCCTCAGAACATTCCGTATCGTCCGCGCAAGTTGGCTCCGTTTGACCGGGATTTGTCTCCGTCCCACAAGCTCCCAAAGAAAAAAGCAGAAGAATAAAAATCCAACAATGTGCTTTCATCAATCTCATTGCAGACTCCCGGTCATTCGTACGTAATCATTCTTACGGGCAATGGTCACATCCCCAATCGTCCAATTGGCATCACTCTCAAGTCCCGCCAGTCCCCCCAAATCAAATTCAGGAATAGGAAAAGACGAAAGAACACTGCCCAGAAGCTCTGGGATGACGAGCGCCATGATACTCGACATCAATTGGCTGATCTCTGCCTCGTAAGCAGACTCCGACATCTCAACAATTTCCACAGCAATGGTTGGATCTGAATCAATCTCAATCTGAATAGCGTGGCCAATGGGGTCGTAGTTGAAAGACGCTCCCATAATTGCCGAGAGATAAAGTCGAACATCAATCGCTTCTGCCGCCGGTGTTTCAACCCCCAAGGCTTCGGCTAAATTAAGACTGGCAGTCAATTCAAGATCGCCCAAGCCTATCTCAACATCATTACCATTTCGCCCTGGCATAATCACCGGTGGTAAGAGGGCCGACAATCCAAGCTCCACACCATCAACGTTGGCTCCTGGAGCCAATCCAACAATGTCTGGCAGTTCAAAAGCACCGCCATACCAAATCGCCCACATGATTTGGTTGAGCGTATTGTCAGAAATCCCAACACCCACAGGATAATTCGGTCCAAATGATGGGGCTTCATTCGTGCGAACAATCGCACCCAAAGCACTCTCAGCAATGCCGTCCCCGCGCGAAGAAGGATACACTTGGGTGTAGAGTCCGAGTGTTCCATAGCCTGCACCCGCGGGCCCAGAGAAGTCAGCGTTGCTCATCCCACTGAAAATATTCAAGGTCATGCCGATGGGTTCAGGAATATCAAATCCTGTTCCTAAATTGAGACCACCTAAAACACCGCCCAGCAACTCGGGGACAAGTGCTCTGATCTGAGCGCCCAACAAATTCTCGACAGGCTCCTCAATAGCAACGGCCAAATTGGAGAGCAGGTCGTTAATCATATCATCCATGAAGCTGAGAGAGCCCCAATTGAAATCAAAAACAACATCGTCAAAATCAATGGTCAGA
>CAZZDT010000827.1:0-2621 GCA_964652435.1 uncultured Bdellovibrionales bacterium | reverse complement strand
ATCCCCAAGGTAACAATCGTCGAATCATGAGCAACCGATGCCGCCAAGCCGATAGCCTTACAAAAGGATTGAGCATCTCGAACATGATGGTCTGCCGGCAATATCACCATCATCGATTCGGGATCCGAATGCACCAAATGAACAGCGGCCAAACCGATAGCTGCAGCCGTATTTCGCGCAGAAGGCTCGATTAAAACCTGGTCCACTGGAATATCTGGCGCTGCATCCATGCAACCCTGTGCATGGGACTTACCAACCACCATCCAGGACTCTTTGCTCGTAACCAAAGATGCCAACCGATCAAATGTCTGCCACAACAAAACACCTTGCCCGCTTAAATCGATAAGCTGCTTCGGTCGATGTGGCCTAGATAGAGGCCAAAATCGTGTTCCCGAGCCGCCGGCCAAGACGACCGCCTGTAGATGCTGAGTTGGATTCATGGGACCTTCCTACCAGTTGACATCAAGCATTACCAGCACCGCATCAGCCCGCAAACTGCTTTAAAACGGCACAAAATCGTTGAATCATGTAAGCAGTTGCTCCCCAAATATTCTCTCCATCCCAGTGCAGTTCTTTCATCGCTATCTCACTGCCTTTGTAGTTATGGAGTTTCTCAATCCAGTTCGAGTCATCAAGAAATACGGTCAGGGGAACAGCGAAAACTCTCGCAACCTCAAGCTCTGAAGGCTTTAGCTCAAGTCCGGCGGGAATCACCCCCACAACGGGAACCACGTGAAACCCAGTAATGGTGTTTAAATGGTCTAAGGACCCAATTACTTCGACTGCATCTGGCTCAACTCCCAATTCCTCATGAGTTTCACGAAGTGCGGTTGCCACCGGACCGCTATCTCTTTGCGCCATGCCTCCACCAGGAAACGACACTTGGCCGGCATGAGAAGGGAGGTCGTCGGTTCGCCGAGTTAGAACGAGCTCGAATCCGTCATCATCTGAGATAGGCCGAAGCGTAACCAAAACCGCGCTGGGCTTTAAACCCATAGACGGCAGTTCTACTGGTGCATGGCCCTGTACGGCAGCAATGACCTCTTCACGTCTCACAGCACACAAACCCCTAAGATTCCCACAGGGATGAGATAAACAACAAAGTAATGTAACTTGCCTTGCTTCACGATAGGAATGAAAAATCGCAACGCCAAAACGCCAACAATTCCTGCACTTAAAAAGCCCACCGTCAGAGAGACAAAATCAACGTGGCCACCGGCTTCAATCGCGTCCTTGGTCTTAAGTAAGACGGCACCGAGAATGGCTGGCACACTTAACAAAAACGAATAGCGCGCCGCCAACTGACGGTCTAAACCCAAAAGCATCGCACACGCTATCGTCGACCCACTGCGGCTGATTCCTGGCACCACAGCCATGCCTTGAATCAGACCAATACTGATTGCATCACGCAAGGTCATCTTATCAATGCCTCGGCTCGTCGACCTTTGAATAACAGTAAGTGCCAAAAGCCCCGCAGTAACGAGCAACATCCAAGCCGCAAATCTCGGCTCACCAAACAACGCTTCCAACTCATCCTTAAAGGCCAAGCCGATGCAAGCGGTGGGCACCGAACCCACTACAATCATCAAAAGAAGCCTAACTTCAGGAAAAGCTTGAAAACCATTTTTCCAATGAGAGAAATCAAAGATACCAGTTCCAAGCTCTCGGACCTCCCGGACCATCCCTTGAACGGTTTCTCGATAAAAAGCCAAGGTCGCTATCAAAGTGGCGGCATGAACAAGCACATCGAATAAAACATGGGGTTCAGTCAGAGAAAGTAAAACACCGCCCAAAACCAAATGGCCTGAACTGGAAACCGGAAGAAACTCCGTTAAGCCCTGAATGATGCCCAATATGGCTGCTTCAATTGGATTCATAATCTATGTCTAAAAAAAACGGGGTGAAAAGGCCAATGCCAATCACCCCGTTTTAAAAATTTTATGCGATAGCCAGATTAGAGCAGGCTCTTAAGAGCTTCCGCTTTATCTGTAACTTCCCAAGTAAAACCATCTTCAGTTCGGCCAAAGTGACCGTAAGCCGCTGTCTGTCGGAATACTGGGCGCAAAAGCTTAAGACTCTCGACAATTTGAGCAGGCTTAGCTGGAAAATGCTCCCGCAGGCCAGCAACAATCTTGTCTTCGCTTACTTTACCGGTACCGAAAGTATCCACCATGATGGAAACAGGCTCGGCTACACCAATCGCATAGGCAAGCTGAACTTCACAGCGGTCCGCAAGACCCGCCGCAACGATGTTCTTCGCCATATAACGTGAGAAGTAAGCTGCACTTCGATCAACTTTCGATGGGTCCTTACCACTGAAAGCACCACCGCCGTGCCGGCCCATACCACCGTAAGTATCAACAATAATCTTACGTCCCGTTAAACCACAGTCGCCCATGGGACCACCGATAACAAATCGGCCGGTTGGGTTTACAAGATACTCAATCTTATCAGCCCGCAGGTTCTCAGGAATAACGTCCTTAATAACGCTTTCGATCACTGCCTCACGAAGCTTGGCTTGTTCAACATCAGGGCTATGCTGAGAAGAGATGACAACGTTCGTAACTTTTGTGGGCTTGCCATCTTTGTACTCGAAGGTCACCTGACTTTTGCTGTCAGGT
>CAZZDT010000826.1:0-2622 GCA_964652435.1 uncultured Bdellovibrionales bacterium | reverse complement strand
CAGCCAATAGCATCGTAGACTGAGGCCTATTTCAAAGGACTCTGCTATGCTTTCAAGATTCCTCGTTGGTTTGCTCTGGTTTTTATTACTTTCCTGTGCCCGGTCGCCTCAAGCGATCCTCACCACTGATTCCGGTTCGGACGCGGGAGTCAGTGGGGTCGAAACCGATGGAGGGACTGCCTGTTCGCCTTGCGATGAAGGTTTTGAATTAAATGAAGATAATTGTTTGTGTACGGATATTGACGAATGCGCCATCGATAATGGCGGATGTGCCCATGTGTGTGCCAATGCCCCCGGCACTTTTTCTTGTGTTTGCAATCCTGGTTACGCCTTAGATGCTGATGGGTATTCCTGTTCAGATGTCAACGAATGCGCCATCGATAATGGTGGGTGTGAGCAAAATTGTACTAATTCAGCGGGTGGCTTTGCTTGTTCTTGTAATGATGGTTTCGAGCTCAATGCTGATGGCCTGACTTGTACGGCCATCAACGAGTGTGCCCAGAACCCTTGCCTAAATGGTGGCACATGCGTTGATGGCGAAGATTCGTCTACCTGTGAATGCCCCGAAGGCTATGACGGTGCGAATTGCGAGAATGATATCGACGACTGCGCTGATGAACCGTGTTTGAATGGCGGCACCTGTGTGGACGGCGTTAATTCTTACACCTGTAACTGCCTCATTGGCTTTACGGGCACCAATTGCGAAACCAATATTGATGATTGTGCCAGCGAACCCTGTGAAAATGGTGGGACCTGTGTGGATGATGTTGATGGCTACACCTGTAATTGTCTCACTGGTTTTACCGGCGATCATTGTGAAACCGATATTGACGATTGTGTGGGCGAGCCTTGCGAAAACGGTGGCATTTGCTTGGATGGTATCAATACGTACACTTGTGATTGTTTAGATGGCTTTACGGGCAATAATTGTGAGACCAATGTTGATGATTGCGATCCGAATCCCTGTGTGAACGGAACATGCGCCGATGCGGTGGATGCCTTTGATTGTACTTGCGATGAAGGTTGGACGGGTTTGTTGTGTGATGAAGAGTTGCCCAAAGGCATGACTTGGTCCATTGTGGACTCGAGCATTACCACTACGGTGCAGCGTGTGACCTGTTCCGTTGGCGGGCCCTCTACGGCCACAACAACTGTTTATCCACCGTTGATGGGTTACTGTAATCCTGACGAGATTTTAGGCTTAAAGTGCAGTGGTGGCCCCATGGATGCTTATTGCGAATCTCTTGGGTATACGGGGGGGCACGTATCAGGAACAGAGGTTTGTGAAACTGGTCATCAGAAAGGGTGGTGGGGCCCAGAATTAAACGGTTGCGGTTTTTCTGCACCCGATTCCTGGGTGCAATCAGTGGAGTGCTACAACACCGAAACAGGGCTGGGCGATGGATGTGATGCCTATAATGGCGATACCGATTGCACAACCGAATTGCCAATCCTATGTGCCATCGAACCTGACACCCCTCAGCCTAACCCTGATAGCAGTGTTATCGACGATAACAATGACTGGTTTGGGGCACATTTGGGTTTGACCTCGCCCATTGCGGGGACGAGTTTAAACAGCCTCGCGGATGCCAATGCCCATTGTGAAACCGAATTAGGTCAAGGATATCGTATGGTCGAATTTCATGACGGTTGGGCTTGGAGCCTTTGGGCTTATGGCGAAATTGACACCGCTTCTCGGTTTTGGGTGGATATTGACGATCAATCAAACGGAACGTGTTTTGGCAGTGGAGATACCACAAAAGGGATGACCTGGGGGGTTGCAGATGAGGTGGTGGTCACCCGTACCGACGTTCGGCACGCCAGTTGCACTGGAGATGATTGTGAACCTTATGAAGGTGATACTTACTGTTCAGAAGCATTACCGATGGCTTGTTTAAAACCAAATTCCACAGGCAACATACCCAGCCCAAATAGCATTGACATGGGTGACGGTGGTTTTCATTTGTGGACCCATGGCGCAACCCTTCAACTAACGGACCCGGTGGTTGGCGATAGCTTTATCACCAAGTCGGACGCGGATGCTTATTGCAGCACCACTTTTGGTTCAGGGTATGAAATGGCTGAGTTTCACGAGCCCAACCAAACGGGCGGTTGGGGCTGGTGGGCTTATGGAGACGTGTCGGACAGCGAGCGCTTTTGGGTTTGGATCCACAACCAACCCGATGGTCGTTGTTTCGGGGAGTAGGTTTAATCACCCCAAATGCGTTTGTACCATGGCAATTGAGGATTGGGCTTCGGGGTATCGACTGGCTTAAAAGGCAGCTTGCCTTTGGGGCGAATGGTGTCCATGTCCCAACCCGTGAGTCCCGCTAGGGTGACCATTTCTTTTTCTCGCCGATCCTGAACGCGTTTGCGATAATTGTCCATGGCTGCACATTCATCGTTACCGCCATAGGGATGTCTGAGCACATAGCGCGATTGAAAGTTTTCACGGTTGCCCGTGTCTTGAAAACGTAAGTCGTCGGGGAATTTTTCGCCGGTATAGCGAACATGCAGGCGGGGCACGTAGGTTTTTAAATTGTTGCCAAGTCTGACACGGCGGTTGGGTGGGGTGTTGGTTTCTTTGGCGAGTTCCCAAAATGCCCCGAGCTCGACCAATTG
>CAZZDT010000825.1:0-2628 GCA_964652435.1 uncultured Bdellovibrionales bacterium | reverse complement strand
GAAAACTTAAGCCTTTAACCGCGCGAAACGTTTTTTCGCCCCAGAACTCTACGCTTAGATTATCAACTTGAAGCATGAGAAGAGTCCTTCACCACCGGAGTCACGCCACTTTCCAAGGCAGTCTTGCCCAGCAATCGTTTCAGCCACCAACGGCGATCCCCTAAACTCGGATTCGCCACCTCATCCAGCGTACGGTTCAGCCACGTTAAGATAAACCCAACAATAGCCAGACCTAAACCAGAGGGTACGTAGGTCCACCACGCACCGGTAAATAAGGCACCATCGTTTTGAGCCCAGTATAAGTTAGTACCCCAAGTGACCATGGAGAGATCACCAAGTCCCAAAAACTCCAATCCGACCTGCGCTCCCAATGCATAATTGCAAGCACCAATAAAAGAAGCCGCCATAATTGGAAGTAAGTTGGGCAGCATATCCACGCGAACGATTGTGAAGATAGAATCACCCGCAAGCTTCGAACCCAATACAAAATCCCGGTCGCGAAGTGACATAGCCTGAGCCTTCATCACCCGCGCTGTCCATGCCCACCCGGTCAGACTTAGAACCAAAACCATCGTCATGGGTCCAGGAGGTGCATAAGCAGCAATCACAATGGTCAACGGCAACCCAGGGATAACCAGAGTCATATTGATAAATGTTTCTAGAACCCCAGCCCAAAAGCCTTTGGCCATGGCAGCTAAAACACCAATCCAAGTTCCCAATAAAACCGTAAGGGTCGCCACCATCAGTGCAACACTGAGTGTGAGAGCACCCCCAGCCAAGGTCCGGCGAAACACATCCTGACCTTGCCCATTGGTCCCAAACCAAAAATCACTGGATGGAGCCAAAAGTGGACGCCCAACAAGTTCGCGCGGGTCAGAAAACCAAAAGACCGAAAAGCCAACCAGTAAAACCACCCCCAGCAGTGCAAGAATGCCAACAACGGCTCTGTGTTCGTACCATTTACGGTTCATGACTCATCCCCATCGCGTCTGGTTCGGGGGTCAACAAAAACATAAAGCAAATCAAGCAGGAGGTTCGAACCCAATACCGCAAAAGTTACCGTGGCAAAGCAGCCCTGTAAAAGAGGGTAATCTTGATTGCGAATCGCCTCCAGCATCAACAAGCCCTGGCCGGGATACGAAAAAACAATTTCCGTTAACAAGGCACCCGCAACTACATATCCCAAAGCCATTCCCAAATTGGTAATGGATGGCAAGAGAGCATTTCGCGCCGCGTAAGAAAAAATCACACGCTTTTCCGACAAACCTTTCGAGAATGCCATTTGGACGTAAGACGTTCCCAGCTCACCGATCATGGCGTTTCGCATGGTTAAAAGCCAGCCACCCAACGAGGCCACCACAATGGTTCCAATGGGCAAAGCAGCGTGCCAAGCACGGTCCAGCATGAGTTCCCATGTTGTATCGAAATATTTCTCCACAGATTCAGCATGACGTACCGGGAACCAATCCAGTGAGTAACCTAGGAAAGACACGCTCACCATGGCCAGCCAAAAATACGGAAACCCGCCAATGAAAATCAAAGTGGGTGGCAACCACCGGTCTATTCCCTCACCTGGACGTCGGGCACAGAGAACTCCCAAAAAGGTCCCAATAACAAAGCTTAAAACCAATGCCGTTCCAGCAATCAGTAATGTCCATCCCAGTGCATTCCATACCAGAGTAGACACCTGTTCGGGAAAGCGCACCACCGAGACACCCCAATCGCCGGTTACAATTCCGGTAAGGTAGTTCCAATACTGCTCAAATATATTTCCTTGGGCCTGGCCCATGGCGTTTCGAATGGCCTCTTCTATTTCAGGTGTCAGCCTACCCTTCAACCGTCCAAGAGTCGCCTCTACAGGGTCTCCAGGCATCATCCGTGGCAAAATAAAGTTGAGCGTCAAAGCCCCCCACGCCGCCAAAAGGTAATTGAATAACTTCTTTCCAATAGATTGGTTCACGGCTGCGACTCCACGGGAATGAGTTGTCGCAAAACCAAAGCAGCTTCGGGCAAAGCATTGGGTGAGCCACCGGCATAAGGCATGTTCGGATCAGGAAATCCCGTATAATTCTTTTCGTTAAAGACAGCCCAGCTGGGATTTGGAAAAAGTGGAATGGAAGGTAGCGTTTCGTAAAAACGGTCCTCGAGCTTGTGCACAATATCCGTGCGCTTGACCTCATCCACCGTCGTGGCAAATAAATCCAATAAACGCCCCGCCTCCTCATCGCCGTATCGGTGCCAATTCTGCACACTCTTCTCACCCACCGGCATCACCAGCTTGGGGTCCATCAAACCCTTCATGAGCTGATAAGGGGTTGAGCCTTCAGCCGACCAACCGATGCTCATGTCGAAATCTCCGGTTTGGACTCGGCCGAACCAAGTACCAAATTCCAATGTGCGAACTTTTACATCCAAGCCCAATTGCTTTAGGTCTCTTGCCACCAACTGCGCTGCTCGCACCCAGTCCGACCAACCCGACACCACCAAGATTTCAAGAGGGTCCACCGAACCAGACTGTTCTTTGACTTGCTTGATGAGTGCTTCACAGCCCTCCATCTTTTGGTCGCCTCTTTTTTCCCACTTTGCGAAACCATCGGAGTAAGGCGATTGCCAAGCCGTACGCGTGTA
>CAZZDT010000824.1:0-2629 GCA_964652435.1 uncultured Bdellovibrionales bacterium | reverse complement strand
CCGACCGATATCTTCAAAGAGCGTGGTTCGCTTGAACATCTCACCTTTTTGAGATGCAATAAATTTACGCAACAGCTCCTCATCAACGACAACTTTTCCATCGTCATCTTTGAGTTCAACTTCCCCTGCAAATGTGATTTCCCCAATGGAATACTGCACACCCTCAGTTAACGGGATGCTGATATCAATGTACCTGCGATCAGGAGTAAGTGTGACCGTTGGCTGCCCGACCTTGATAGAGACAAAACCGTAGTCAAAGTAGAGCGCCTGAATCCGCATCAGATCCGTCTGAAAATGCTCCTCTTTGTAGGTGCCGCTTTTGGTCATAAAGGAAATTTCATTCCCCTCACGGGTCTGAATCATCGCCTTAATTTGGGAATCAGAAAGATAATCGTTACCAACAATATTGATTCGACGAACCTGAACCTTGAAGTTTTCCTTTACCAAAAAGGTAACATCAACGCGCTGGCCTTTTTCCCCGACCTTATCAACCCGGTAATCCACCTCAGCCAGAAAATAGCCCTTATCGACATAAAGCTCTCTTATCTTCTCGGCATTGGTTTTCAGAAGTTCAACATTCAGAATCTTCAACGGCTTAACGTTGACGACTTCCTCAATATCCTCTTTCGATACCTCTTCATTGCCCTCGTAAACCACCTTACGAATGGCTGGCTTTTCCTTCACCAAAACCTTTAGCTTAACGCCTTCCGGTGTCATCTCTTTCAGGATCTGGATGTCCCGAAAGAAGCCCTTATCCCAGATTGCCCGTAAATTCTTCGTAACTGCTTCGGCGCTAAAGGTATCCCCTTTTTTAAACGTCAAAGCTGCCGCAATGGTCTTATCCAATACGCGCTGGTTACCCTCGATAGATATCTCAAGGATTTTTTGGGTTTCGGCATGAGCAGGTACAGCCAAAGAAATACAGGCCGCCAGGATAAAAGCTACCGCCCGAATGGAAAGCCCTGAATTGTTCGCGACATTACGCACTTTATTCACAATCTCGTACCTTATGGCCTTCCAGGATCAGCTGTCGCGGCATCTGTGCCGCAAGGCTGCGATTGTGAGTGACCACGACCATGGTAGTCCCTCGTTCCTCATTAAGCCTAAACAAGAGTTCGTGAATCGCCGAACCGGTTCCCTCATCCAAGTTACCGGTTACCTCGTCCGCTAAGACGAGCGGCGGGTTCAAGACCAACGCACGAGCCAAAGCAATGCGCTGCTGCTCCCCTCCAGATAGCTCGCCGGGTTTATGCCCCAATCGATGCTCTAAGCCAACAGCTTCAATAGCATTTTCCGCAAGCTCCCGTGTTTCCTTGCGAGGTCTGCGCGCAATCAGTCCGGGCATCATAACATTTTCGAGGGCCGAGAATTCGGGCAGAAGGTGGTGAAACTGAAAGACGAACCCCAAGGATTCGTTACGAAAGTCCGCAAGTTCAGCAGGCTCTAGGGCTACAAGCGATCGCCCCTGATAGAGGATATCTCCCTGATCCGGCGCATCCAGCGTGCCCAGCACGTGCAACAGGGTGCTTTTGCCCGCCCCGGATGCACCGATCACGCTGACCATTTCCCCCGCACGAATCTGAAAAGAAACGTCATCAAGGACCTGAATGGTCTCGGAACCCTTGGTGTAACGCTTCGAAACACCCTGCACAGAAATCAAATCCATAATCAGCCTTCTCGTAAACCCTCTACGGGTTCCAACTGAGCCCCTTGCATTGCAGGGAAGATAGAGAAATCCCAAACAATCAGGAGGGCCGCAACCATTACGACTGCCAAGTCCACAACCGATAGATACACTGGTAACGAGTCGATATAGTAAACTTCGTCAGGTATCCAGAGACCCATATGTTCAAGGCCGGAGACCGTGACCAATCCCACAACGCCCCCGATCAAGGTGCCGAGCCCCCCAACGACCATTCCCTGCGTTAAGAAGACCTTCATGATGCCGGTGCTGCGTGCTCCCATCGTCTTCAAAATCGCAATTTCCTGTCTCTTCTCGATGATCGACATTGCCAACGTTGTCACAATCGAAAAGCTAGCCACCAGAATAATAAACGCCAATACAATGAAGGCTATAACGCGCTCGAGTTCCAAAGCAGCAAATAAAGTTTGATTGCGGCGGCGCCAATCCCTGGCCTCCAGCCCCGCTTTATCCAGCGTGGAAGCCAGCCCAGCCACCACACTGGGCGCAAGGTCGGGTTCTGGTGCTTGAACCTGTATTCCTGTCACCGTAGCAACGGGGAGGTCGAAAAATTCACGAGCGACCCCCAAATCAACATAAGCGAAACGACTATCGTATTCATACATCTTGCTCGAAAAGATACCGACTACTCGAAACCCTCGGCTCTTGGGTGCCGGCCCCAACGGGGTCAAAACTTCCAAGGTGGGCGAAATAACGCGGACGTCGTCCCCCTCTTTGATACTGAGAGCTCGCGCCATTTCAACGCCGACAATAATTCCCGGTGGTACCGATGGGGGTGCGAAAGCAAACGGGTCGTCTTTTAATATGGCCTCGGAGCTGGCCGGTTTCAAAGCTTGAAGTGTCCCCGGCGGTAAACTCTTTAAGACCTCGAGCACTCCAGGTGACGCCTTGAGATCGATACCCATGAGAACACCACCATTGAAATTA
>CAZZDT010000823.1:0-2631 GCA_964652435.1 uncultured Bdellovibrionales bacterium | reverse complement strand
CAATCGTGCGGTGTGTCGCAACTCAACACGCCTGCCCCGACTCAAGCGCCAACGGAAACCGCCACTCAGAACGCCACGGTCCCAACGACTACCGTGGCTGAAACTGCACCGGTTCAAACAACAACAGAAGTCTCAACTGTTTCAGAAATCGAAGAGCCGGAACCAACCTTCGGTGAAAAGGTGAAAGGATTCTTCGATAAAGTCTTCACTGTATTTAAAGAGATATTTAACTTCTTAAAGAACATTTTCAGTTTCATCATGCCCTTTATGGGACAACTTGGGCCACTCTTTAGCGGTATCTTTGGCGGCGGCGGCTCAAGCAGCAGCTCATCCATCAACTCCGGCGGCTCATCCAGCGGATTTCCCACGGGTGGCTCGGGTTCAAACACCCCCAGCACGACACCATCGGTTCCGGTACGCGATCCTGGAACAACATTCGGAGCAAGTGGTTCCGGTTCGGTGACTGGAAGTTCTGCAGGACTGCCAACAGGTCCAGTTCTCGACCGTCCACGTATTCTTGGCTAAGCAACACAATAGAATGCCGGGATGAGCCTTTTTCATCCCGGCCTATTTGCACTCCTCCAGCGTCTGACCTACCAATAAGCCTGTGAATCATCACGAGGATCAAAGGTCATGCAACCCAGCACATCAGATTTCATCGTCGTTTATATTACAGCCCCAAACCAAGAAGAGGCACAGTCTCTGGCTCAAGCACTGGTGAAGGAAAAGCTAGCCGCTTGCGTGAATATTATTCCCGGTATCCAATCCGTTTATCAGTGGGATAATGCCATCCAAACAGATCAAGAATTGCTTCTGATCTGTAAATCGCGCACCGAACGGTTTGAAGCGCTCAGTAAACGGGTGCAAACCTTACATTCTTACGACGTTCCGGAAATCATCTCCATTCCTCTTCAAAATGGCTCGGAGCCCTATCTGAACTGGGTGAGAGACAACACATAGCGCAGCGCTATAGCCAGATCCTCGGCTCTTATTCAGGATTTACCTCACAAAATTTGAGCGCTCCGCCTCTGGGGGCTATAAGCCAAACAGAATAAGCGAGCCACAGCCGTCGCCACTAAAAGCTAACCTCGATGATGAGGATTCAACCGGCCGCTTTAAAATATTGAAAGGGATAAACATGCATTTCGAAGAACCACAGAAGCCTAAGAAAACCCCGATTCGCATTCTGGAAGCGGCGGACAAACTTTTTTCTCAGATCGGTTTCGATGGTGTGAGTGTCAACGATGTAGCGGTTGAAGCTCGTGTTAACAAAGCATCGGTATTTTACCACTTTGGAAATAAAGAAGCTTTGTTTGAGCAAGTTCTCAGCAACTACCACAACGCACATCAAAATGCTCTCGAACAAGCATTCTCCGATGGTGGAACCAAGCGTGAGCGTCTGCATAAAGTCATCGATGCATACATCAACTTCATTTCAGAAAATCGACGTTACCCCACTTTGGTCCAAGGCCTCCTCACTGCCAGTAACGATCGCTCGGCTTTCGTGAAGCGTGGTCTTGCTCCATTGCAAACATGGATTGAAGAAGCTCTCAGTGACGATATTCCGAACATGGGTCCAACCTCTGCACGGCACTTCTTTATTACCGTCACGGGCGCCGTCATGAACTATTTCACTTATGGTCCAGCACTTTCAGATGCATGGGCAGAAGACATGCTCGGCGAATCCGGTATCCAAGAACGCCGTGAGCACCTGCACTGGTTGGTAGACACGCTGCTGGACAATCTTGAGATTGTGCCTGCTGGCGAAAAACCAAACTAAGCTCCGTTTTCATTTAAGCCGCAGCGCATATAGCCCCCCATCACGAGAACCCATAAGATCTTATGATGGGGGATAAGGCTTTCAATTCAATAACCCACGCTATCCATGGTGAACATGCACGGCCGCTTCGTCTCGAACGGCTCGGCCTTCATGTTGGACTTGGTCTCTTTTGTTTATGGGTTGCTCTAGAATTCTTAAATCCTTTTCAAGAGCTACTCTTCACCGGACTGATTGCTTCAATGACATCCCTGATTGAAGCAACACGTTTCAAGCTCCCCAACTTCAACGCCTGGATACTTAACGTTGGACAACGCTTCGCCCACGAACAAGAAACCAATCGGGTAACTTCTGCAACGTGGTTCTGGGTTGCCATGTTTCCCATTGCTCTCATTGGACATGAGCTGGTCTTCGCTTTAACCCTGGGAGTGCTATCACTTGGTGATCAAGTAGCCGGGATGGTTGGCCGCCGATTTGGAACCATTTCATTGGGCAATGGTCGTTCACTCCAAGGCAGCCTTTCATTTATTTTATCGAGCGCTCTTATCTGTTTCACCATTCTGCATTTTTACTTTCCAGAGATAAGTTCCCAAAACATGGCTTGGCTCACAGTGGCCGCTTCATGCTCCGGCGCACTGTGCGAGATGCTCTGCTCAAGAATCGATGATAATTTTGGGGTGGGTATTGGAACCGGTCTCAGTGTTTGGGCCACCGCCACACTTCTCGGGCTGGCCTAAGATCCAGAATGTTGACATTTTGACCCCGATTCTCACTTCAAACGTCGAAAACCCGCCAATCCGCAAGTAAGAAAATTTCCTCTATTCTCTTAAGCACCCGATAAAACAGCGAATTCT
>CAZZDT010000822.1:0-2631 GCA_964652435.1 uncultured Bdellovibrionales bacterium | reverse complement strand
CCAAATTCAGCCGAATCAACTATGCAAACGGAGATATGGTTGGGCACACGGGAAATTTTCAAGCCACTGTAGAATCCGTAGAAACGGTCGACCGCATGTTGGCCATTGTTGAAAAAGAAGTATTGGATATGGGCGGCGCACTGATTGTAACAGCGGACCATGGAAATGCCGATGATATGGCGGAACGAAACAAGAAAACAGGGGTCATTTCGAGAGATGAAAATGGCATCATCATTCCGAAAACCAGTCACTCACTCAACGTGGTTCCCATGCATATACTGCTGAACAAGGAAGACCAGGCACGTTTCGTCCTCGACCAAACACAAGGGCATAGCCTAGCCAATCTAGCGGCCACATCTCTTGATCTTTTGGGGTTCGAAGCGCCAAGCGATTATTACCCATCGCTTCTAAAATACAAAGGCGAGAAGTAAGAGTTTAAACTTCAACTTCCTGAAGAATTGTAGTGAGGCTCTTAAGATGACTCTTAAAATCTTTGGTGATGCTGCTACCCGCTTCAATTTCCTGTGAAACAAACCGGTCCAATTTTGCGTCTCTCCAGTGCATCTCGTTCAGGTCCTGCAACACAGCCTGATATTGGCTGAAAGCCTGAATCGGGTCTTCCGGTGGGTAAGAAAGTAAAGAGCTACTCATACCCAATGCTCGGTTTCTTATTTTGCGATCATGCTCAATTAAGAGTTCGCGCCGATTCACGTTACCCAAAATATCGGTAAAATCACGCACGGCTTGAAGTGCCCATCGACCACGCCAATCATCACTGGCCTCAGAATCTTGAGCCACCATAAATCGACTTCGCAAATCTTGGAGACTAAATCGGTCCAACGCTCGGATCATGTAATAAGCTTCATTTTGCAAAAGCATATCAATGCGAGCCCGTACACCGTTTAAGGTATCAGACAACTCGTCGGTAGGAACTTCCTCTGCATCCCCAACCAGGGAATGAATATCACGTCGAAAAGACATCAGCGCATCGCGAACAAAGAGCGCCGTTTGAAGCTCGGATGGGTCGCGAGGAAAAAGCTCATCTCCCGTGATGGGTGCCAAATCACAACAACCCACGGTGAAAGCTGCCCGCAAAACTTTTTGACACTTCCGGCGACCTTCCTCACCCTCCGTGATCATCCCCCATTTGGAACGCTCGAATCGCATCTGAACCAAGCGCTCACGGCATGCCTCAAGTTCCAAAGATAAATTTCGACAAAACTCTTCCATGGAAATGGGTTCATAATCGTCATCCACCAAAGGGTCTTGGGTGGGATCGACCATGCGTAAAACAAACCGATCTAGATCTTCGCAAAATCTATCCCGTTTTGGATCCACCACACCATCAATGGCCCGAAGTGTAGAATCATGTGAGATGTCGTAAGGTCGCGACTGAATCTCGCTGGTAACCGAAGCCTCAACCATCCGGTCCGTTTCACCGGATAGCCGGGCTGGAATCTCAGGCAAAAACCGGATGGTTTCATCCAAGGCCCCAAGCACCTCCATGGTGCAACCATATTCCATGGCCGAAACAGCCTCCTGGGGACCCAAAGATTCAAAAGAACGAAAATCTACCTTCCGCAAAATATCGAGAATATTCATGCAAATTTGAAGAGCCTCTTGCAGCCCTCCACGCGCTTGACCATCAACAGAATCAAGGATTGTTTGAATCGTTCCTTGCTGAATTTCGGGTACGCGCTCTTGCGGTTCAGGTAACATCCGTTCCCCCTTCTACCTAGTATGTTAAAATCCTCTAGAGAAGCGCGCAAGTCCTTGTCATCCTTTGAGTTGTTAAAATCTGCCAAAATCGAATGTACTCGAAAATCGAATAGATCCTTCTGCCTACACGTCTTCTCAATGCGAACTCACCTTTTTCGTGGTTTAATAGATAATGGGGAACGGGATGCGGGGAGAGAGCGTTTGATTCACACACGCCCCAAGTGTGTTTGCTGCTTTCGGAGATCACGATGTCGAAAAAAAATGCGATTGAAGCCCTGGTAGACGAGGTTTTGGATGGTACCAACCTCGACCTTCGGGTGGACGATTTTCAGCTTCAAGAAAACCTAGAAACCAGAGAAGTTCGAATCAATTGCAATGTTCACCACAATAAAACCGGCGAAAAGGTAACCATTGAAGGCCACGGCGTAGGCATCGTAGACGCATTTTTCCAAGGCATTATAGGTATTTACAGTCAGGAATTCTCATCGCTCGAAACCATCCGCTTCAACGACCTTGAGGTCAAAGCTTCCATCGACAAAAGCCGGCAAGGTTCACTGAGCGACTCCATGGCAGAGGTGATCCTCGCCGTTGCCAACTCAGACGGTAAAATCTTTCTCTTCTCCAAGCAAAGTCAGTCCATCACCGGTTCATGTATCCGAGCAGTTCTGCGAGCGGCTGAGTTCTTCGTGAATACGGAACGCGCGGTCATTGCAGTCTATAAAGCCCTCGAGCACGCCAAAGAAGCCGGGCGACATGACTCTATCGCTCGCTACACCGCCCAATTGGCCACGTTAGTTGAAGCAACATCGTATTCTGAGGTCATTGACCGAATCCGCCGCGAAAGCCTGGAGCCGCCCCGGCAGTAGTCTATTTTCTACCGGCTTGCCTCCCAATGGAGCACTGGTAAAATCA
>CAZZDT010000821.1:0-2638 GCA_964652435.1 uncultured Bdellovibrionales bacterium | reverse complement strand
CTATTCTGCCAGCCTTTGGCAAGAGAAAGTAGATGAGCCAAGAGCAACATAAGGTCGCCGTTATGTTGCTTGCCTTTCCACCAGACAATCAAATCTCGATTGGTTGAGGATGTGGGCGCGTCCCGGTAGATAAGGGTGCATTTTTCAAGCTGTGAAAGCTTACGGGTTTGGGTGAGCAATCTAGCCAGACCGGCGGAGTCTCTACCTGACCACCCGAATACGGCCGTGTTGGAATCAAGTCCAGCGAACCCATTGGCTTGGGCGGCGGTGATGATACCGGTGTCCAAATTGGCCACGGTAGCCATCTGGCAAAATCCTTGGATATTATTTTGCTCGAGCCAAACGTTGGTTGCTCGTTCTTGCTCAAGGTGCCTCGGGTTGTCGTCGAGGTCACCTTCGAGCAGTGTCATAACTGTGACGATGCCGCGTTGCTGTCCGAAAGCATCGCAGAGCCCCAACATTTTGATATTTTCTTGGGGGGTTTTTGAGAAGCAGAGAATATGAGGTCGCCAATTGCGTGGGTCAAATTGTGCCGTCTTAACTTTGAGTAAGCCGTAACGGGTAAGACTCATCCACAATCCGCTTCGGGCATCTCCCCAAGTTGTACGAAGTGTGCGGCGATTGATCCAAGAGAAAAGAATAACCTCAAGCAAGAAGGCAAAGCAGCATGCCATGGGGTTGATTGCAAACATGGCAAAGAAGCAACCAGCGGCTCCTAGAAATGAAGCCCACCATGGGATTTTTATTTCGGGTCTGAAGGACGGGTCACCTATCAATGTCTCCAGGCAAGCAACAGCATTGAGAGCGCCGTAGGTGGTAAGAAAAAATACGGTGAGCCATTCAGCTACCATATTGAGATTACCAAGACTGACCGCGGCCAAGGCGACGGCTGCGCTGACATAGAGGCCCAGTACAGGCTCGCCAGTTTTGTCGTGGGGTTTAGTAAATATCTTAGGCGCCAACCGGTCCAAGGCCAGAGCCTGGAGTGTACGGGGGGCCGATAGGATACTTCCGAAAGCGCTTGAGAGAATCGCTCCCCAGAGGCCAGGAAGAATCAGCCAGGGTACCCATGCGACCTTAAGCCAAACCAAGGTGTCTTGTTTGAGTAAGTTGGGGCCAGCACTCATATACAAAGCGACGGGAACAATGAGGTAGACGATAAAGCCAATGAGGACCGCTGCAAGAACACCACGTGGGATAGCTTTTCTCGGGTCGGCTAGGTCTCCAGATAGACTGACGCCCGACAAAATACCGGTAACAGCTGGAAAGAAAACCGCGAATACGGCCCAGAAGGGAACATCTTCCACCGGGGGCACAGCCTCAGCCATGGTCAAAGGCTCATGACTGGAAAAAGTGCCGATAAAGAGTGAGAAGAGCGATGCGGCAATCAGCACCATAATGGGACGTTGGAGCTTAAGGGTCAGCTCGGTGCTTTTACCAGCCACCGCCGATACGAGAATGATAATGCCTGCGGCAACCATGGGTAGAAACCATGACGTTTCCAGTAGCTCCGGGGGAAGAACAAACCGAAAGCTTTCCGCCATGCCATAAGCATAAAGTGTGAGCGAGAGTGTTTGTGAAAGATAGAGGGGGATGCCAATGGCACCGCCCAGAGCTAAACCAAAGCTACGAGAGATAAGGTAATAAGCGCCGCCAACGCCGACCTTCATATTGGTTGCCAGAGCACTTAGAGACAGCGAGGTGAGAAGTGTAATCAGGTTGGCAAGAAGAACAATACCAAGCGTTCCCATTAAACCCGCATGACCAACGACCCAGCCCATTCGAAGGTACATGATGACCCCGAGAATGGTGAGAACGGTCGGTGTGAAAACGCCAATGAACGCGCCGAGTTTCAGTGAGCTCCCGCTATCATCTAGAATGGGCGCGGCAGCGATTGGCTGAGCTTGCATAAATCATCCTGAAGCTAAAAATCCAGGGGCTTACTACCTGAATAATTCGGATGACAAAAGATGTTTAAAGGGGAAAGAATGAACTACTTAAGTGGTCTTTTTGGCGCTGGTGACGCTGGGTTCCGAAGTAGGCGCTGATTGGGCAGGGAGGCTTACACAAAAGCCTGTAAAACGCTGACTCATCCCCATACGAATGACAGTGATATTTCCGCCATGATCTTGCCAGAGGCTCTTGAGAAGCGTCAGGCGTCGCAGAGCGCCCATTCCTGCATCATCTTCTTGTGGATCCAGAATTTTGGGGTCGGTATCCGGGTTATAACGGTTTCCGTTCTGCCCAAAACGCAATGTAAGGCCTGAATATTTATCTCGATCTATCTCCACGAGTACTTCTGGGGATTCGCTTCTCAGGGCCCATTCGGCACAGCATTCGATTGCTGAGAGCAGCACACGCCTGAAAATCACTGGATTTCCTTCGTATATGCCGTTTTCTTTGGCCAGATGCTTGAGGTTGACGCTGACGAAATGGGTACCATTCTCACGAAGCAAGGCTTTGAATTGTTTTTGGATTTCCGGGAGAACCTGCATTTTTTCAACAGCTCCACCATCAACGCCTGTTAGACTGCGGATTTCTTGAACAACGTGCCCCGAGCGCATGACACCGGTTTGAATATCGGCAACGACTTCATCGAGTGCTTGAAATTGGCGCTTAAAGAAGTCCCGCACACTTT
>CAZZDT010000820.1:0-2638 GCA_964652435.1 uncultured Bdellovibrionales bacterium | reverse complement strand
AACAGAGTTAGCTAAGATGACACGATTGCCTAGGATACAGTCATGAGCAACGTGTGAGTAGGCCATGAGTAGGCAGTGATCGCCCACCCGGGTTTCACCATTGCCCGCGTTGGTTCCTATATTGAGAGTAGCGCCTTCGCGAATGACGTTGTTATCACCAATGACCAGCTTGCTGTCTTCGCCTTCGTACTTAAGGTCTTGAGGCGTGCCTCCCAGAACAGCAAAAGGGTGGATTGTATTGTTGGTGCCAATGGTGGTGTGTCCCTGGACGCTTACGTGACTGACCAGTTTGGTTCCTTCGCCAATGCGAACATTGGAGCCAATGACGCACAATGGACCTATTTCAACGGATTCGTGAATCTCGGCACCGTCGCTGATGATGGCTGTTGGATGGATAGTCATATTTATTCTCGTTCGTCTGTTTTTATATTGGCGATGATCTGGTCGTGTCGATGAACGGTACGGCGAAGGCCATCGATGCGTTTTCGTTGTGCTTTATATTTGAGCCATTGACGGTGTTCCATCGTTGGGAATCCCGCGTAAACTCCTGGCGAACTGATGCTTGAGATCGCCCCAGCACGCCCAGCCAACACTGTTCCGTCGCAAACTGAGACATGCCCCGATACGCCAGATTGCGCGCCCATGATAACTTTGTTTCCTAAGGTGCTGCTCCCGGCGATCCCGCTTTGGCTGGCCATGACACAGTGTTCGCCCATGGTGACGTTGTGAGCAATCTGAACAAGGTTATCGAGTTTGGTTCCCGCGCCTATCTTCGTTACTCCAAGGGTAGCTCGGTCGATGGTGGTGTTAGCACCTATTTCACAATCGTCTTCGATTTCGACAACTCCCACCTGGGGGATTTTATGGCGGGTGCCTTGTTGGTCGGGGGCAAAGCCAAAACCGTCGCTACCAATGACACATCCCGAATGCAGAATGACACGAGCGCCAACTTTCGTTCGATTCAACAGCCGGACACCCGGATGGAGTCGAGTGTCTTTGGCCACCTCACAGTGTTCGCCAATGAATGATTGGGCTTCGATGACTGCGTTTGGGCCGATTCGTGCTCCGGCCATAATGACTGCATTGGGCCCAACGTGTACGCTTGGGTCAACTTGCGCGCTGGTGTCGACAAATGCACTGGGATGAATCCCGGCAGGATAGCTTGGCTGTGGGTAAAGGAATTGAGCGATCTGAGCCATGGCGAGGTACGGATCACTGCAAATGAGCTGATGGGGTCCCGAACCGTCTTGCTTCTCTGGCACCAATACGGCACCGGCCTTCGTTTGTTCGAAGGCACTGCGGTACTTTGCGTTGGTGAAAAAGCTTAGGTCTCGAGGGCCCGCTCGATGGAGTTCCCGAATTTCTGATATTTGAAAATCGGGATCTCCAACCACGCTCCCTCCGACCAAGTTGGCCAAATCTAAGAGGGTGGTCACGGTCTTACTTGGTACCGTAATGCTTCGTGTAGAGCTTAACCACTTCGTCAGTGATGTCACGATGACGTTTGCGGTAGAGAACGCCTGGTTGAACACGCAGGATCATGTCGTAGGCGTCACGGTCACCGATTTTGTTGATGACGTTCACGACCTTCGACTCTAGCTTTTGCATCAGCTCTGCTTCACGTTGCTGAAGTTCCTGTTGGAGCTTCTGGAATTTTTGGGCCAAGTCCATTTGCTTCTGACGCAGTTGCTCTTCTTTTTGAGCGCGTTTGTCGGCGGCCATCAGAGATTGCTGCTTCTTGTAAGCTTCAACTTCACCTTCGAATTGCTCACGCATCTTGTTGATGGTCTTTTGCTTTTTGTCGAGTTCGCCTTTCAGCTTGGTGATTGCTTTCTTGGTGTCGGGCAATTCACGTGAAAGTCGTTCGTAGTCAACGAAGCCAATCTTAACCTTGGTTGCGGTTCCAGCGGCCATCGCGGTTTGAGCCATCAAAAGGCTAAGTGCAATAAATATCCAACGCATAAAATACTCCGATTTTCTAAGCAGTTAGTGTCGGCGGTCTATCATATTGATTAGCCGGGTCAAGCACTCCGGTTATCGCGCCGTGAATTACCAGACGACATGAAAGTTTGTTACATTCTTAGGAGTCATGGAATACGCTGAAATCACGCCAAATGCTCTTGGGTTTATTCTTGTTGGAGAGGGGCTCATCACCCGTGGAGATCTTTACCTTGGGTTGCGCGAGCACGAACGAACGGGTGCTCCGCTTGGACATTCCTTGAAGGTTTTAGGCTTACTTGACGAAGAGAAGTTGACCGAGGCGTTAGCCATCCAGGCCCATTGCCCACGGTTGTCAGCGGGTTTGCTCCCAGAATTGGTCGCTGAAGCCATGGGTTCTCGGTTGCCCGAGTGGGAAAGCTTAGAGTCAGAGGTGGGAGCGGTGGTGTGCGGTGCCCATGCTGGGCGTCTATATCTTGCCGTTACCGACGCCCGAGCGATTGATAAGCTTTTGGATTCAAGGCTCTTACCTGATTTTGATTTTGGGGTTTATGTGGTCTCGGAGTCTGATTTTATGGCGGCTCAAAGGGTTTTGAGCGGTGAAGCAACCGCTGGTACCTCTGAAGGCCAGATAGAAGGTTCCGAAGGTGGTTCAGACGAGACTATTGGCTTTGGGATGTGCCAAATTGGTTATTACGAG
>CAZZDT010000819.1:0-2641 GCA_964652435.1 uncultured Bdellovibrionales bacterium | reverse complement strand
GAAGAGGAGATTTAAAAAGTTCCATGAAAAGCGGACCTTGGTGGTTCGCATGATGTCTTTGGGTTTTTGCGTGTAGCGATGATGGCTCAGGTTATGCCCGGAAACGTAGGAGCTAACAGGGTTCCCGTAGGTGAGACTCAAAATCACCTGAAACCAGCTGTTCATCTTTTTATTTTTGAAAATGGGGCAGTGGATGGTGTTGTGCGTGATGATGGCGCAAAACCAGGACCAGATGCAGGTGGCGATAAAGAGAGGCAGGGCAACCCATGGATTGGTCGGAACCGTGACCCACTGGAAAATCAACAGAAAGAAATAAAAGCCCACGAAGCCCAATGTGCGCCGGTCAGCCTTGTATCGTAAATCGAACATGCGTCAGCCCTGTCTTAATTGGTATTGTATTTAAGACCAGCGGCTTAACACGCTGCATTGTGGTCGGTAAAGGGAAAGAGAAGGCTTCTTTTCAGAAAGCAGTTTTAATGAATGAACTGCAACAACGGAATGTCTGAGCGGTAATCTGGCGTGACTGGATATGACTCCAGACTCGTGCAATATTTTGTCCGCAATTTACAGACCCCCGCTTTAAGGAGAGTTGGATATGAAAAAAGGTTGGATTGTTTTGGGAGCTCTTTTTCTCGGCGCATGCGCCACATCGTCGTACCCCACCAATGTACCGATCAGCCAGGCAGGAGAGGTTTTTGCGGCAATCGGTCCTCTGGCGTCAGAGGAAGGTCACCGGGTGCAGACCCATGGTGATAGGTTGCACATTGCTTTCGATGAGGCCACGGAAATTCAGTATGTAGCCGATCCTGAGTTTACCGGCGGACCCAATATTTTGATTGGTGTGATGGTTCAAGACGATAAGGTGCCAGAGCACGAAGTCAGCCAGCGCATGCAAGCCGCTTCTCAAAAAGCGTACGAATGGCTGAAAAAGGCAACTCCGGTTAAAGCAGCTCCTGCTCCTGCTCCTGCGCCCGCTGCTCAGCCGGCCACTCCAGCTATCAATGTAAACCTTCAAGTGGCTGTCCCAGCACCGGTGGCACCCTCTGCCAGCTGTCAAAAGCTTCTGGACTGTCACGCGGCACTTGCAACAGTATTTTGCCAAGCTGGCGGTGCCACCTGTCAATTTAAGATTGAAATTTCTGGGATGGATGATGCAGCTTGTGTTGATGCCCTGCCGGGTGTGCGCATGAGTGTGCAGTCCCTATCTGTGGGAATGGTGGGCTTTTCAATGCCCGCTGCTTGTCAGTAAAATACATTTTTCTCAATAAAATTAGGGGCCTTTGGCCCCTTTTTTATTGTCCGCATAATCTGCTGCATTTGGGTGTTGAGCCTACCTCCGCTTCCTTTTATTCTTCTGCTTATGACGAAAAAGAAAATTCTGGTGGTCGATGACCAGGAAATCATGCGCAACATCATGGCTGAAATCGTAAACGCAGATGAGAATCTCGAGGTTTGTGGTTTCGCTAACGATGGCATGCAAGCGGTAAAGCAGGTGGATGCCTTGTCTCCCGATTTGGTGCTCCTCGATTTAGAGATGCCAGAGTGGGATGGCATGGGTTTTCTCAGGCACTACCGCTCTAATTTCCAGGGCAAAGTTGTTGTGCTCTCAGGCAAGGTTGGTGGTGCTTTGCGTCCCATTGGGGATGCGGCAAGACGCCAAGGTGCCGATGAAGTTTTGGAAAAGCCAAAGGGTGATGGCGGTAAGCCTACGGCCGAAGATACGAAGATGATTATTGATACCATCTATAAGGTTTTGGAACTCTAGTTCAGGAAACCATTCGCAAATTGAAAACAAAAAAGGCCCTCTGTCGCGACGGAATGCAGACAGAGGGCCTTTTTTAATGTTCCTGGCAGGCTACAAGCAAGTTGAGTGCAGCCCCGACAGCGGGCTGATTATTGGCCCGCAGTTTCGTCGCCCCAGGAGTACTCTACCAGCGCATTGCCAGCTCTATAGCCATAGGCGCGCATGATGAGTTCACGGTTGGTGGTGCCGTTTACACGAATCCACTCGTTGCCTTTACCGTTTGGCGTTTGGTCACCGTTGTAACCACTGTAGCAGTACTCAACACCTTCGTAGCTTGCACATGCTTCAGTTGCGCCATTCAGTAGGCCATTTGGCCAGGCGATGATTTCAGTACCAGTTGCCTGGTCGATGATTTGAACGTCCACATCTTTGTCGCTTGTGAGCTTGATGTAAACATAGTCTTTACCAGCTGGGATATTACCTACGGTAATGATTCCACCTTCAACGATGTCCTGGTTGAACTCGCCGCTGCCTTGGTCAACACAGTCTTCTGGAGCTTCCCAGCTGTAGTTAACCTGTGCTTCACCGGCCTTGTATCCGTAAGCCTTCATGATGAGGCTACGGTTGGTGGTGCCATTTACGCGAATCCACTCATGGCCGAGGTTCTGGCCGTCGCCGTTGTAACCGCTGTAGCAGTACTCAACACCTTCGTAGGTTGTGCATGCTTCACCTGGACCATTCACGAGACCGTTTGGCCATGCGATGATTTCAGTTCCGGTTTCTTCGTCGATGATTTGAACGTCAACATCTTCGTCGCTGATAAGCTCGATGTAAACTTCAGCTTTGTCTGCAGGAATGGTTCCTACAACAACTGTGTCGCGGTATTCGATTGGCTGA
>CAZZDT010000818.1:0-2644 GCA_964652435.1 uncultured Bdellovibrionales bacterium | reverse complement strand
ATTCCTCTTGGGTGCAGGATTCTCGCTTCAAGGTTGGCAAACCCTCTGGGACATTCAGATATTAGGTGGGGGCTATATTCTGTCCGGGCAATCATTCAGCGAAAATCGCATAGGCATTGCCCCTGCACTCGAGATTGTGGTTGGCACCCGCTGGTATTGGGAAGACTTCTCCATCGGTCCGACCTTCGGGCTCAGTGTGTTGCAGCATCAGGTTCAAGTATTACCAGAAAATAGCGAGCAACCCATTTCCATCTTGAATATTGGACTGAGCATACAATACGACACCATTTAGATGACTGATGATACGGCACACATATCGGAGAACATCCAAGCTATCGATGAGCAAGACAATGTGGATATTGGTGAGGCTTACCAATTGCACGCACCATTCATTGCCCGCGTCATTGAGAAGCTAACGGGTGCCGGCCCGCACGTAGATGATCTACTCCAAGAAACGTTTATTGTAGCTCATAAAAAAAGAGACCAGTTCGAAAAACGCAGCGCGCTAAGGACTTGGCTCTATGGAATAGCCAAAAACCTCTGCATGCATCACAAACGTGGTCTCGCACGTTTTCTAAACTTTAAAGAAAAGCTCCAGTCGCTCCCAAGTTCCGTATCTCCAACACCGGACCAAACGCTCGAAGTAAGCCGAGAGCTTCAACTGGCTGAATCAGTCATCACCAGCATGTCATTCAAACAACGGGAAGTTTTCGTTCTCTATGAGCTTGAGGAAATGGAAGGTCCGGAGATAGCCGAACTCCTAGAGATTCCCATCGGTACCGTATGGACCCGGCTACACAAAGCTCGCCAGGTTTTTCAGTCAAAGCTCGAAAAGAAAAGAATGCGGGAGCAAGCACAATGAGTCTAAACCGCACACCACCTAAGCGCCTTAAAGAGAACAATCAAGGCTTAGAGCAGCTGTCTAAACGCTCGTTTTCACCAGAACGTTTAAAAGCCAACCGGGAACAGCTCGAAGAAAAGATTCAGGCTTCAACCGTTCCCACAAGTTCACTTACCAAAAATATATTCATCGGCCTGGGAACCATTGCGGTCGTGACGGCAACAGCGCTCTGGCTAAACATCATACCCGGGCAACACCCAGCTCCTTCAAAATACCAAGAGCGCTCTGAGCAAGTGAAGCCTTCGCCCGTCGAAGCATCCGAAGCACCCAATTCACCAACTCTCAGAGAGGTAACTCCTGAAGCTCTTTCCGGAGACAATCCAGAAAATGTAAACAACAAGCAAAATCTAAATCGGCAGAAACCTTCTGAAGAAGAAGGCAAATTTAAAAGTTTAGACAAAGCACCACTTCGAACTGTGCCAACACAGACACGAAAGCCAAAGAAACAGCCGCCCGACGCTCCAAAGCCAGACCTTGCAGCAGAAATTAAATCCTATCAAAAGGCTAAGACTTACTTTGAGAATCAGAATCTTGAAGAAGCTCACAAAACCCTAAAGCAACTGCGTCAGAACTTCGATAATCCAAAACTGCAAGTGGAAGTGGACGTGCTCTTAGCTCAGACTCTCCTGGGCCTAGAGCAACCGGACCAAGCTTTAACCGTTCTGAAAAATATCATGGAGACTTCCAATACAAAGCCACAGGCACAGTGGTATAAGCTCTTGGGCGACATTCAAAAATCGCGAAACCAATGCGGTCCAGCACTCATAGCCTACTCGAAAGCAATCAAAAAAGGATTGAGTCAAGAACAGCTTAAGCAGGTTAGAGCCTCGGTAAGAGCCTGTTCGCAAAATCAATGATTGGCCGCCAGCGTTCGGTTAAGCAATTCCATTTGCTGCTCCGAAGACAGGCTCTTGCGGTCACCTAAAGAAAGACTCACACGAATTGAGACCAAGTTACCATTGGTCCAAGGCCAATACGCAGCATAAAGAACCGCTCCTGTACCATCGGGAGCACAACTGTATATAAATTGTCGCTCCCTGAGGCCCGACAGGGCATCAGCCACCTCGCGCACATACTTTGGAGAATCTTGAATGGACTCAATATCCCAACGATTCTCAAAAGACCGAGCGAGGCTCTCATTTACGATTCGGCTTTTTTCTCTTTGAACCACCACCACGGCGGCCTGCAATCGGCCATCCCAATTCCAATAAATCTCTTCGGTCATATTCTCTCGAATATCGCTCAGAACCTTTTGGAATGATTCAAAAATTTCCGGGTTCAAGCCACTCACCACGTCTCCCATCTATCTGGTTCACTAAGATTTTACCCGCCGAAAGCTTCCCATGCCAGCTGGGTCAACCGGAATTAAAATAAATCTTCGAATCCCTCAGAAAAAATGAAGGTTTCTCGCGACCACGGGAACCAAGAGTGAAAGGCAAAAAAACGAAGTGACCCCAAAAACCTACACCGGGCCCAACCGCCTTATGAACCGAGCATCCATCGGCAATGGCCTCTGGTGGCTTGCCCGACGCCGTATGTCGGCCAAACGGTTGACCGACAATGGAATCGCTATTCAAAGACAAATCGCAAAGCTGACGCCCGTATCATCGCCCGCCAGTTCGCTTTCAAGCCTTAGCCTCGCAACGGCGCTCCTCTCACTTGCCCTATTGAGCACCTCAATTCCGAACACCTTTGTGGCTCCCATAGTTCCAAGCCAAGACCCAATGGCAACGATCAAGCCAT
>CAZZDT010000817.1:0-2649 GCA_964652435.1 uncultured Bdellovibrionales bacterium | reverse complement strand
CCTAAGCTTGGCCTTCGTGGTGTCCGTCACATCGCTCACCCTTGGCACCTGGCTTGCCTGGGTCGAAACCCGAACCCATTATCTTGGCCGAAGATGGTTAGCCCTCGCCTCGACCCTTCCCTTGGCTGTGCCCAGCTATCTACTGGCCACAATTATTCGTGAAGCTATGGCACCAAGAGGCTCCATTGGAGAAATACTTGGAACGCAAGCTGTCTTTTCTGGCTTTATCCCCGCTGCCTTGGTTCTCACACTTTCCTGCACACCTTACGTTCAAATCTTGGTAAGTGCTGCTCTGGGCCGTCTACCGGCAAGTACCGATGAGGCTGCCAGACTACTGGGTGCAGGTCCCTGGAGAAGATTCTGGGTGCTCACAGCCGATGCTCTCAGACCAACATGGACGTTCTCACTGGTCATTGTGGCTTTTTACGTCATCAGTGATTTCGGTGCAGTGGCTGTCCTAAATTGCGAAGTTCTCACGTGGGCACTCTACCAAGCCAGACATGCCCCTGCGGATGCCGTCCGAATTGGATTTGGAATCGTGATCTGTGTTGTACCCATCCTGATTGGTCTTCGACTGCTGCATGGGTCAGCGAAGCCCGAGCGACACCTCGGCGATGCCCGAATGCTTGAACGGGTGCCACTGCGCGGCGGTATGCTCCTTATCACCTATATGCTCCACGGTATCATTGCGGGACTCGGACTGGCCCTTCCGCTCTACACCCTTGGAACATGGGTTTTAAACGGCCTTCAAGCAAATATAGAATTTGCATCCATCTGGGAACCACTGGCCACAACATTGCTCTACACTATCATCGGAGCCAGTATAACAATGCTTTGCGCCCTGCTTCCTGCTTGGACATTTGGGCGCCAAAAGAATCGTTTTTCGGAAATGGGTGAACACGCAACTTATGCAGCAAGCAGCCTCCCGGGTATTCTCGTGGCCATGGGAATTTTCTACATGGTGCTCAGTCTGCAAAGAAATCTTCCACTAACCCTGGATTCCGTATCGGTTTGGAGCATCTTGGAAAGCTGCGGAATCTTCTTGCTCTTCGGCTACGTCGTTCGCTTTTTGTCGGAAGGATATGCGGCCATCAAACCCGCCGTGCTTCGCCTAGACCTAAGACACGAAGAATCAGCGAGAACATTGGGTGCATCCCCAAGCAAAATATTCAAACGCATCACTTTGCCCGCTTTAGCTCCTGGAATGTTTGCCGCCTACTGTCTGCTTTTTATTGCCATCGCCAAAGAGTTACCCATTACGCTGATGCTCACACCTCTCGGTCGACAAACGCTGGCATACCGCATATTTGATGCACAACAGGAAGGCTCTCTGGCTGATGTCGGTTTAGGAGGCATCCTGCTTTTGGGGCTCGCATTTACTGTTCAAGGGCTGCTTTATCGTTGGAGACGACATGTCTGAGTCTATTCCGCTCAACGTCCAAAACTTGGAACACAGTTATGGCAGCACCCCGACCTTCAGCGGTTTGAATTTACAGATCCGCTCTGGTGAACTGATTGCACTCTTAGGCCCATCGGGCTGCGGGAAGTCATCTCTGCTTAGAAGTATTGCAGGCTTCATTACTCCCCAAGCCGGCAGTATTCATATTGGTGGAAAATGCGTCGTCGAAAATAATAAAAACCAGGTGGCTCCGGAACACCGTCATGTAGGAATGGTGTTTCAAGACTACGCACTCTTTCCAAACATGACAGTTCATCAAAACATTCGTTTTGGAATTGAGTCCAACCCAAGTGCCGACGAGCGAGTCCAAGAACTGCTTAAGCTTTTCGACCTAACGAACTTGGAGCACCGGCTGCCCAATGAACTCAGCGGTGGACAGCAACAACGGGTTGCTTTAGCCAGAGCACTGGCACCCAAACCCCAATTTCTTTTGCTTGATGAACCGTTTGCAAATCTTGATGCCGCCTTGAGAACAAAAGTTGGCAATGAAGTAAGAGCAGCCCTTGCTCAAGAAAATACTGCGGCATTGCTGGTCACCCACGACCGAGAAGAAGCTCTAGGACTTGCCGATCAGGTTGCGGTGCTGGCGCGTACAGAAACAAGTGCAGCTCCCAGCATTGTTCAATGTGGAAGCCCCGAGCAGATTTACAACTCTCCAAACCATGAAGTTGTCGCTCAACTCTCAGGGCCTTGTGCATTGATTTCAGCCACAGTTGCAAATGGGAAAGCAGAAACACAATTAGGAACCGTTGAAGTGACTTCAGACCATACCGGTTCCGGTACCATCGTTGTACGCCCCGAACACCTCAGTCTTAAGTCTGGGCCCAGTAACGGAAAAATCATCAGTGTGGCTTACCGAGGCGCACTTACAGAATGTTACGTCAAAACGGACTTAGGAAATCTACAATTGTTTGTGGATTCAAAACGAGCACCTAAACCACTAAGCGATTGCCATGTCGCTGTTGTTGGCCCTTGTTGCATCATCCCTCACTGATGTAGGGTTAAAGGGTATAAAGGAGTAAATCTTGTCGGACGACGAACATTTCCCACCCGAGCTTTTCAGCCACTATCCCGATGATAAGCGTTCGGTGGTAGAAAGATTAGTCAATCTAACGGGTGGCGCTATGCGCCTTGCATCCAGCGCTCGCGGCGTATCACGTAAAGTCGGAAAAGCCATCATGAACTCCCCC
>CAZZDT010000816.1:0-2659 GCA_964652435.1 uncultured Bdellovibrionales bacterium | reverse complement strand
CCTTTACCAATCCCAAAACCAAAGATGTCTTCGCCGATCCGGAGAGCCCCGCTCGAAAAATTCTTCATGAACACATCGACTTTAGGCTCGAAGAAAGCAAAACCAAAAACTCACTGCTCGTTCGAGGCGACGACCCTTTAGGCCGCGAAATTGGTCGGCGGGTCCTCAGACAAATCTCAAACAAAAGCATTTCTGCGCCAAACAAAGTCCGCAGCATCTGCAAACGAACCAACGAAGAGATTGAACGTGAGCTTAAGAACGCTGCCCGCAAAGCCTTCAAAGAGTTGGGGCTCAAAAATGCCCATCCCGACATCATGGCCTTGGTGGGAAGACTTAAATTTCGTCTGAGCTACAGCCAAAACCAACTCAAGCACGCCGTAGAGGTTGCCTACCTCTCAGGCATGCTGGCTCAAGAAATGGGACTTGATGTTCGCCTTGCACGAAGAGCCGGACTTCTTCACGACATTGGCAAAGCCATGACCCACGAACGTGAGGGCTCCCATGCTGTACTGGGAGCAGAGGTTGCTCGCCGATGCCGAGAAAACGAGTCCGTTTGCAATGCCATTGGCTCGCACCATAACGATGAGCCCATGGAAACACCCTACGCCCATATCGTCACCGCGGCCGATGCGATCAGTGGAGCGAGGCCTGGCGCCCGGCGTGAAACCATCACGCTTTATTTAGACCGAGTGAAGCAAATCCATGAAATCGCCAGTCGGCATCCCGAAGTGGAACGGGTCGACGTGATGCATGCGGGGCGCGAAGTACGCATTATGGTTCCGGGCCGGGATGAAAACCCAGATAGCGGTAACAAAAAATCAAATATGCGTTATGTCCCGGATGAAGAACTGCACCCTCTCGCAGAAGATGTAGCAAGAGACCTTGAGGAAGAAATGACCTTTCCCGGACAAATTAAAGTAACTGTCATTCGACATTCAAACGCAGTGGCGACCGCCAAATAACAAACATGTTGATGCTCCTCTTTAAACTTGCCTTGCTTTCGCTCATTGCATTCGAGTGCATCGCCAGTGCCCTGCATTATTTTGATACCGCGGGGGCCGACGCCGGTGCCAAAGTGCCCTCCCCAAAAGCTTATCTTGAAGCTGGGCTTAGCAACTTCCTGGCCGCACTGGCCACAATTGCTCTTACACCTTGGTCCTTCAGCGTTCGAAGAATCAGAAAATTCGACCCCAATGGGGGACCACCCATTTGCCTCGTCACCAGCAGTTTCTGGGGATGGGGCGCGGCCATGTTTGGACTTCATAAAAGTCTCAAAGCCCGTGGTGCTCGCAATGTGTATTTGGTTCCTTTGGCCTTCTCACGAGGCGCAATTGATCGCATGGGCGATGTGCTGACCCAAGAAATAGAAAAGCTTTCTGGCCAGATTGGTGGCCATAAACCCTATCTCATTGCGCATGGGGTAGCCGGTATTGCGGCGCGAATGGGTCCCTCAAAAGCACCTGGAGAACTCACCCAGGGTACGATCACCGTCGCCACACCCCACCATGGAACACGACTCGCTGTCTTCATGCCCGGGCAACTTGGATTCCAACTCAAACCAGGTTCGCCGCTTTTACAATCTTTGCCCCGAGAAGCCGGAGACTGCATTCTGACTTTTCAAAGCCCAACCGACACACAAATCATCCCATCTCAGTCCGCTTTTTTTGGACAAAGCGTACGAAGCCTTCCAGCTTGCGGCCACCTCAGTATCCTCTGGGATACAAGTCTCGCCGACCAGATCCTAAGTGAAATCGCAACCTCCCCAGCGAAATAACGCAAGGCGACTTTTCCCTGATTTTTCAATAGTTTGCGTGAATGAAATTTCGCTGCTATGCCCTTAGTTACTATGCAAACAGAGCTCACCCAATCCGTACCCACTGCACTGCTTGAAGAACTCTTAAGTATCGCCATGAGCCGCGGCGCCACTGCCGCTGATATTTATGTGGAGCGAAGCAGTGCCAGCAGCGTCTCACTCGATGAAAATAAAATTCGATCCACAGCCCACGGTGTATCCATGGGGGTTGGAATACGAGTGATTGCCGGCACCGAAGTTGGCTACGCATATTGTGACGACCTCGAACCCAAAGCTCTCAAAAAAGCTGCCGGTGTCGCCGCAGCCATTGCTCAGGGCGGAGGGCACAACCAAGCCATTCAAGTTCAAAGCTGCCCCGTGCCCAACCGGTACTCCATCGAAGTCCCGCCCGACACCATTGCTCCGGCCCAAAAGGTTGAACTCTTGAGGCGGGGAGACGCTGTGGCTCACGCTTACGACAAGCGGATCACCCATGTCATGGGAAGCTTTTCCGATAGCACCAAAGAAATTCTCATCGCCACCAGTGATGGAGAGCTGCGAGACGACAAGCGAACCATGTGCCGGTTGAGCTTTATGACCATCGCTGTTGATGAACACGGAGAGCGCCATACCGGGAGCCATGGTGGGGGCGGCCGAGTCGGGTTTGATTTTTTCACGGACTTCAACCCTGAGAAAGTCGCTAAGGAAGCTGCCAGAATGGCTATCTCTCAAATGGGCGCTGGAGCGGCGCCGGCTGGTCCTCAAACTGTTGTGCTTAGCCCGGGCTGGAGCGGCGTTTTTCTTCACGAGGCGGTGGGTCATGGATTGGAAGCGGACTTTATCCATAAGAAAACATCCCTTTATGCC
>CAZZDT010000815.1:0-2666 GCA_964652435.1 uncultured Bdellovibrionales bacterium | reverse complement strand
TTAACGCTACGTTTAGGACCGATGTCTGAGGCAACCTTTGAGGATGTTGAAGCACTCGTTGTTTCGCCAGGTGCCCATCCTGCTCAGCCAGCGGTTGAGGCAGTACGCCAGGCGGACAAGCCCGTCTTTGGAGAGCTCGAGTTGGTGGGCAGCCTTGGCTCTCAGGTGATTGCTATCACGGGAACCAACGGGAAGAGCACCACCACCGCTTTGATTGGGAGCTTGGTAGAAAGTTTGGGCAAGAGCGTTTTCGTGGGTGGAAATCTTGGAGATCCATTGAGCCGGTTTGCCGCCAGTGATGAGTCGGTGGATGTATTGGTTCTTGAGTTATCCAGTTTCCAGTTAGAAACGGCCTACCGCTACCAGCCTGATGTATCGGTGGTTTTGAATATCACCCCGGATCATGGTGACCGGTACGACGACCTCGAAGAATACGCCGAGACCAAGTCGAATATTCTGTCTAGCCAAACCAAAGGCCAAGTTGCGGTTCTAAGTGCAGACGATAAGCGGGTGTGCGCTATGGCCTCTCAAACGGATGCTCAGATTCGCTGGTTTTCAACTGCAGGCGCTCTTAAACAAGGCGATGGACTCTACTTGGATCAGGATTCGGCGAAGGGTTCAGGAATATACGCATTGAATGAGGCGTTGACGCTTACACATGAGAAGCTTTTTGGTCGACACAATCGAGAAAATGCTTTGGCCGCGTTTTTGGCGGTTGATGGTTTAGGCATTGTGAATGGAAATTGGCAGGGCGTTTTGGATGCCTATCAGCAATTCACCGGGCTTGAGCATCGTCTTGAATGGGTACGTGAGTTAGAAGGTGTTCGATTCATAAATGATTCAAAAGCTACCAACGATGAAGCCGCGGCGGTTGCTTTGCGTGCTTTACCGGCACCGGTTGTTCTTTTGGCCGGTGGACGCAGCAAAGGCGGTGGTTACGATGCTTTGGTGGCAGCCAGTAAGGACAAAGTGACCCGTGTGATTGCATTTGGCGAAGCGGGCTCGGAGATTTTCGAGCGTTTTGCTTCCGAGCCAGTGGAGACGACTCAATGTGGAACCATGGCTGAAGCTGTTCATTGTTCCATGGACGGCTGTCGTTCGGGCACCACGGTTGTGTTGGCCCCGGCGTGCTCCAGCTTTGATGAATTTGCGAATTATGGTGTCCGTGGCCGTGCTTATAAGGCGGCGGTTTTGGCTTTGGGTGAAGGAAAGAGCGATGAGTAAGCAATTGAACTTGAAGCAAACACCTACCTTGGACCTCTGGTTATGTGGTGCCGTTCTTACTTTGCTGACCATTGGACTCGTAATGGTTTACAGCGCATCTGTATTTGAAGGGCGCTCCTATGGTGACCCTCAGTATTTTATCCGAAAACAGCTGATTTTTGCGGGTCTCGGGGTGACATTGGTTGCGGTACTCTTGAGAATTCCCACATCATTTTTCCAGAAATACGCCATTGCATTTGCCCTTTTGGCCCTGGTGCTCTGTGTCTTGGTTTTGATTCCGGGTATCGGAAAGGTCGTGAACAATTCACGTCGTTGGATTGACTTGGGTTTTGCACGTTTTCAGGTGAGCGAGTTTGCGAAGCTGGCCTTGATTTTCTTTATGGCTGCTGCTTGTGCTCACCGAAATGGCCGGGGATTGACCAATACAAAGAGCCTGCTGGTTCCGTTTGGGCTGGCTTTGATTCCGGTTGCGTTCATTTACTTGGAGCCTGACTTGGGAACCCCCCTCGTTATTTGCACGATTCTCATGGTGATTTTGTTGGTGGCTGGTCTTAGATGGCGTGTTTTCTTTGGTTTGGTTCTTGCCCTGGCTCCCATTGGATACCATTCGATTTTTTCAACGGGCCGGGCCAAACGCATTTTTGCTTTTCTAGATCCCTGGGCCAACCAGTCTGAGAGCGCGTTTCAGCTCACGAACACAATCATTGCCATAGGGTCCGGAGGACCCACAGGTTTGGGGCTTGGTAAGAGCAAACAGTCTTTTTTCTTACCTGAAGCACATACGGACTTTATTTTTGCGATTTTGGCCGAAACATTGGGCTTTATTGGTGTGGTTTTCTTTGTCACAACGTGTGTCGTTCTGGTATTCCGCTGCGTTCGAATTGCGATGCGGGCACCAAACTTGTTCACGGTTTATCTGGCAACAGGAATCACCGCGATGCTGGCAATTCCGATGGTATTTAATATGGCAGTGGCCACCGGCTTGCTGCCCACGAAGGGATTAGCCTTGCCGTTTACCAGTTATGGGGGCTCACATCTTTTGATTTCCATGGTTGGGGTTGGGATTCTTCTGCGGATTCATCTCGAAAGTGAAGGTGAGCGGGATCTGGTGGAGGCAGACGCGTGATGGATGTCTTGATTGCCGGTGGCGGAACCGGTGGACACCTTTTTCCTGGAATTGCTTTGGCCCAAGAGGTGCAAAAGCGAGACCCGAATGCTCGGATTGTATTCGTGGGCTCTCCCAAGGGAATTGAAAAGCATGCCGTGCCCAAAGCTGGTTTTGATTTGAGTCTGATTCCCGTCAGTGGACTGCGGAGCAAAGGCATCAAAGACCGATTGCTGGGGTTGGCCCGGTTACCCGTCGCAATGATGAAAGCCTTTTGGGTCGTTTTACGCTTCCGTCCCGATGTTGCCGTGTCGTGCGGCGGTTATGCGGCGGTAGG
>CAZZDT010000814.1:0-2670 GCA_964652435.1 uncultured Bdellovibrionales bacterium | reverse complement strand
CATTACTCAAGTTCGCGGCGCTAACAGCAGCGGGTATTCTCTCCCCGGACACACTCACCAGCGAGATGGTCATGCCAGATACTGTTTTGTCTTGAAGTGCGCTCTCTATGCCGGTGAGATGGACCAAATCATCAATTGCCACTAAATCTTTGATGGCTTTGCCCACATAATCTTCGGAGTCTCCTCCCAGCAAAGCCAGCATCGCATCGTTGATTCGGGTCACAACTTCTTTTTCGTCCAGAACAATCAAACCATCGGCCATAGACGCCAAGACATTCTCAAGAAAGACCTTTGAGGATGAAAGTCGAAGACGGGCTTGGTCCAGTGCTTGCCGGTTAAGAAATAACTCCAGGTGCGTTTTAACCCGAGCCACCAATTCAGCTGCGCGAAACGGTTTAATCACGTGATCACTGGCACCAGCATTCATGGTTTGTACAACCGTATCCACACTGGATTGACTCGTTAACATAATCACCGGGATTTGTTGTTTCTCAGCGCCTGCCTTGCGCTTCAAAAGGAGAAACTTAAAACCATCAGCACCGGGCATGACAACATCACAAACAACAAGACTGACTGGATTATTTAAAAGAAGCTTATACCCCTCGATGCCATCCCCAGCTTCGAGACAATTTTCGAACAAACCCGTAGGCTGAAGTGCAGCCCAGACTTCAGAACGCACCACTTCGGAGTCATCAATTATGAGGAGACTGTGCCCCATGAAAATACTCAATTCATTGAGAATTTAAGCGTCTATAGACCACCGTGTTTTGAGCCCTAGGTGATCCTCTCGAACACTTAATTATCCATAATTCACAAGAACTGGGCAAATTCTAAAGACACTATGATCCTGCATCAGAATGGCCGAGATCTTTACCCTCAGCTACCACATCTCGAACTGACTGCTTGAGTGCCTTCAGCTCTGGAAATCCACCGTTTAGCTTTCTATCCCACATACAACTACCATTTAACCAAATGGAAAATTCACCCGACGCACCGGGCTGAAGAGCCACTTCCGTCAATTCTTTCTCAAAGGTGGTCAAGAGCTCTTGGGCAACCCATGCAGCTCGAGTCAACCAACGACACCCTGTGCAATACCGTATCTTCATACGATGACCATCACTCATCTGTTCCTCCTCAACGAGTCCCGTGGCCAATGGTCAGCCATTAACAAGCAAAATGATACAGAGAGAATAATTTAGAAAGCAAAAAAGCAAATCCCCGTGACAACCAGCTACTGTCGTCACGGGGAATTGCACCTTCTCGAGCCTAGACCCTTTAAGTCTAGGCTTCCCTTTAGTTGCAGCTATTGCAATACAAGTCTGCGGGA
This sequence comes from uncultured Bdellovibrionales bacterium, assembly GCA_964652435.1. Classification (GTDB taxonomy): domain Bacteria; phylum Myxococcota; class XYA12-FULL-58-9; order XYA12-FULL-58-9; family JABJBS01; genus JABJBS01. Next base: position 1,343 of record CAZZDT010000814.1, on the reverse strand, counting down.
TCGCAACCTGCGCAAGAGCTCCTATAGCCCGCATGCCACACAGAGCCATTGTATTTATTCCAATAGCGCTTGGTTTTCTGCGTACTATACTCCGTACAATCGCCCCACCAGTCACGGGCTGTACAGACAGTGTCGTAGTTGTAGCAAAACCATCCCGGGTTAAATGGGTTAAAAACCCCTACAATTGCCGACTCGGGCCATGGGCCCCAAAAACTATTGGCATCGTACAAATCCGAATCCACCCCGCATGAACCATGCGAACTTGAATCGTACCCGTAACCAGAATCGTGACGACGGCAACTGCCGTCCGCACGACTCACGGCACAATAGTTGTTTTGACACGAGCCACCAGGACCACACCAATTGGTCCCGCTTAAACTCTGCCAAACGTCATGTTCAGCGGGCTTGATCAAAGCCAACTGCTCCATGCACTGCATTGTGACTTCCGGCTGTCCCGAATCTGGACAGCCAATATCTCGCTCGCCCACGTCACACTCGAACTGCATGACCAGGTTGGCCAACTCCCAACCTTCGCACGGTTCAAACGCGACTTCGCATGCAAGCAAATCATCACGGTTCAACACTGTGGCCAACAAGTGGTCACACTGCCGGTTTAACTCAGTGCGCTCCAGCGCACTGATCGAGTCCCCCGTCCCGCAACCTGAGACCAACCCCATGGCCATCAAGCAAACGCCAACACACAACTTGTTCATCCAGATTGCCCCCACAAGCCTAAGATTCAGCCCTGTAGTATGAGCAAGCATCGTGCCGAGTTGGGGACAGTGATCCCGGTTTTAAGAAAACCTAAATAATACAGTTATTTAAAATGGAGGCCCGGTGAAGCAAACAAAAGTAACTCCAATAGCAACAGTCAAAGCGATAAATTTGGCTCGTTGAATTCAGAAAACACACTCATTTAGCCCAAAATCAAACGATTAAGAGTCACAATTCACTCTTAATTTTCCAAATTTCATCATTTCAGCCCCGCTTAAATTGAAAAATGTCTCTTTATGGAGTGAATTTTCTGAAATCCACGAATTTAAATAAGCCATGAGCGGTTCAAAATCTTCGCTCACTGAAGGTTCACGTCAATATTCACGGTTTTGCCTCGTCGCATCACCTGAATGACCAAAGAAGACGCATCACCGAGTTTCTCCATCAGTGCCATCGCCTCGTTTGGAGAGCCAAAACCATGACCATTCACAGAACGAACCACATCGAAATTACGAATTCCCAAACGGTAATAGATGCTATCTTTTTGGAGCCGCCCTACTTGGAATGCGCGCTGGCCCTTAGGCCCACCAGGTATCCCCGGAACGGAAAATTTATCAGTCCAAGCCGCT
>CAZZDT010000813.1:0-2672 GCA_964652435.1 uncultured Bdellovibrionales bacterium | reverse complement strand
GCGGCGAAGATGACACCGGCCTCAAAGATGACATGTGGCAAGGGCGTCAACCACCAGGCCACAGCTTCAGTGCCAACTTCGATCCTGGGTTTATCTGGGAAGAGATTTGTACTTCAACCAATTGCATCAATTCAAAACCAAGCGCGCGTGCCCACCATGGCATGTCGATTACCAATGCCACAAATCAAGCCTATATATTCGGTGGCGTCTTGGCCGATGGCAGCTACTCAGACGAATTGTGGAAAGTTGAATACAACGCGGGAGAGTGGAGCTGGACACTGGTCTGCGGCGGCAACAGTGGCTGCACCGGACCAAGTGGCCGCGAACGCGCCATCTTTTATGGTACCTCTGAAGGGTTCCTACTGATCGGCGGACGAAACGCCACCGGTGCCTTGGACGATACTTGGACCTTCAACGCACAAACAGGCAGCTGGACCGATATTTCATGTGCACAAAACTGTGCATCGCAACCAGTGGGCCGGTTTGGAGCAAAAATAACAACTGGCGGTAGCGATAGCACCACCATGATGTTCATGGCAGGTGGCGAAACTGCCAGCGGGCTAAGCGATGAAATCTGGTACACCCCCCTTCCTAATCCAGGCTTTCAAAATGTCCAAGCGGGTCCAGCCAGTATCTTCTGGACTCTTCTCTGCGGCGGTTCAAACCCATGCTCAGGACTGCCACCGCTTAAAGAAGGCATCTTTGGCATGCGCTCTATCACTCAACCAGAAGCGGTGAAGTCCCTGATTTATCATGGAGGCGAAGATGCGAGTGGAGCCATTTCAGATAAAACTTTTGAACTTCCACTCACCATAACCGTGGAAAGCACCGAAATCGGCGACCTAACAAACATAACGCCCACTTCCGACTGGACACAAATCTGCGGGGCGGGCACCGCTTGTAGCGGTGAAGCCGTCGCCGAATCCGTCGGCGATTACATCGGCAGCGAAGTTTTCGTGTTTGGAGGCAAATATGCCACAGGCATCAAGGATGACGTCCTCAGATTCACATTTGATGGCACCAAAAACAACGGGCAAACCTGTTCGCAATTTGGCTACGCTGCAGGCAGCTTGGGATGTTCGTCAAGCTGCGGCATAGATACATCAACCTGCATCCCAAGACCCGGAACCTGCGGCAATGGTACAGTTGAACCCTGGTTCGGTGAGGAATGTGAACCCTCCCCTGGTTTCTCAGCACCTTGTTCCTATGGCGGCCTATCGGGCGCAGGAATCGTCACCTGTGGAAACAACTGCCAACTGGATTACTCCGCCTGCAGTCAGCCTTACCAATGCGGAACCGGTGAACTCGACCACCCAGAGAAAACCTGTGACCAAAGTGTAAATCGATTCTCCACTTGTACTGATTTTTGGAATCATGTTGGCGATGGACAAAGAACTTCCGGCTTAGAATCTTCAGCCAGTTTAAGCTGCCTCGATTCATGTCAGGCAGATACATCTGACTGCCAAGTCAAACCTTGTGGTAATGGTGATATCGATATCGCGATTAAAGACAACATGGTTTTATACAGCGAGGCCTGTGACCCTGGTTCCGACGCAGTAGCCGCCAACCTTGCCGGTTTGAGCTGCACTGATTTTGGCAAAATAGGAACTTTGGCATGCTATGCTGCCTCCAGCTCCACGTCTTGTGAATTTGATTTGAGCGGATGCTCTGAGCCTGAAAGCCACTGCAGCAATGGGGTGGTCGATGGAGGGGAATCCGGCGTAGACTGTGGCGGCAACAATTGCTTGCCCTGTGCCAACGACCTAGCCTGCACCGACAATGGTGATTGCTTAAGTGGCTTATGCGATGAAAACGACCTCGGCGCATTGGTCTGTACCGAAGCAGACTTTTCAGATGGCGAGAAAAACGGCCAAGAAACCGATGTAGATTGCGGTGGCCCTCAATCGGGACAAGGCAACACCAACAAATGCTTGGTCTCACAAGCGTGCGTTGTCGACTCTGACTGCGGACCTTGCCAAGATGAAACCTGCACCAGCCTTTATGAGTCACCAAACGGTAGCAGCCTCGCACCAGTACTCTGCAAGGAGCAAAGATGTGTGCTGACCCAAGGTGTTTTAGGTTGCTCCTACAGCAACGGCGTCGATAACTGCTTCATCAAAAACTCATGCGAATGTAATCGATGTGGTGGTTCACCTTGTTAATGAGATATGGCTTACCAAGAGCTTTCACTTAAGTGAAAGCTCTCACCTGTCTCACTGATAAATTCAAAGCGGCCGCTGGTATGGGTAAGTTCAATCACTGAATTGGATAAATGTAAGCCAATCACCCTCATGGTCCCCGTGACGACTTGAGCCGATAAAACTTCCTGGCCGGTTGTAAGGTCTCGAATGGTTACCCGGCCCCGTATCCCAAGATAGGACATGTCGATACACGCACTTGCGGAAGCAACAAAGGAGCGGTCCTCACAGGCCAAAGCATTCCCAAGCAGGCCCGGCGGTTGACGGCGGGTGAGTTCCAAGGTTTCACTTTGTTCCAAATCAAATTCTAAAGTGTAACGCTCGCTATCTTTTTCAACCGTCCAAGTTTCCGCGGCAACGGAATCCATAAGGGCGAGCATATCTTCTTGGCCAAAGCTAAAACCAGTTTCCCCGCCGCACCCCGCAAGATAAGCCGGGTTCACCACCCAGAAACACAGCGCCAAACACACCCCA
>CAZZDT010000812.1:0-2680 GCA_964652435.1 uncultured Bdellovibrionales bacterium | reverse complement strand
TGCCTTCGGCTATCGAGAGGACAATTTGGGCAATTTCCACCCGGAAATGATTGCCCGCCGCACCAAGATTCAATCTTTTATCGAACAAGTTAAAAAGGGTGGTCCGCGCAAAAAACAGCGGAAAATGCAGAAGAAAATCCAGGACTTAATTCAGAATCAGAAGAAAAAAGATAAGAGCAAAATCGAGGGGCAGACCAATAAGAAGGGCATGATTATCCGTGTGGATGACAGTGTTATGTTCTCGGGAGGGGCCGCGAGACTTAAGCCGGCTGGCTTCCCGGTCTTGGATGATATGGCCAAGCTCTTACAGGAGTTTCCTTGCGATATCTTGGTGGAGGGCCACACCGACGACACGCCTATATCCACCCGAAAATTCGACTCAAACTGGGAACTTTCCGCCTTTCGAGCCATTGCAGTGATGCGGTATCTGGTTGAGGTTGGTGGCATTGATCCCACGCGCATTGGAGCGGCTGGCTTTGGTGAAATGCGGCCGATTGTGCCGAATGATACCCGTGAGAACCGCTTGAAGAATCGGCGCGTTGAATTTGTCTGTCATGAGCCGATCCGTCCGAAGACTCAAATCTATAAGACAGATGAGAATTTGGATGTGTTGCCGAATAAGATTCCGGATCCTGAAGAAGGCGATGATGAGGATGATCTAGACGAAGAGTCCGGTGAAGAGGGCGAAGAAGAAGTTGATACTGACGGCGAAGATTCCGAAGAGGATGCGGACTCCGAGGACGCCGAAGAGGACGAAGGCGACGACGACGAAGAGTCGGACGATGACGAGGACGACGAAGAGTACGAAGACGAAGAAGACGACGAAGAGTACGAAGAGTACGAAGACGACGAAGAATACGAAGATGAGGAAGAAGAGTAGTCCAGTCCTTCGAGCCGGCTCCATAAAAAGGTGCGTATCGCGCCTACTATTCCCTACATTCTATACGAGAAGATGACTTTGAGCTGCGCCTGCAGGACAACTCTACGCCGTCAATAGACCGTCAGCCTGTCGACGGATTGCCTAAAATATGCAGGTTTTTGACAGCTGGTAGGGCATCTACCCAATTCTTGAGGATGTGGAATTCTTTATTTATTACAGCTGCTTAGGTGTGTGTATGTGCTGCTGGACCATTTGGGCACAGCGTTTGCATACCTATTAAGCATGAAGTCTCTATTGAAGACATTCGAATCGATTTTGGTGCTGTCCTGCGAGGCAAGTGAGAGTCTCGTCTACACGTTGGGTGGACATGATTTGAAGTGGTGTGTGAGTGTTGGGGGCCTTACGCAGGACAGTGCCTTTTCGAGCTGTAATTCAGGAGGGTTGTGCAGATGAATATTAATACGCCGCTCCTAAGCGCCGAGGAAATGGAAGCCCTAAGGGCCGACCTCGCACAGCCTAAGTCAAGGGTTGCGGAGCCTGTGGATCTCGCCAGTGGCGACCACGCCCTGCGCAAAGTTGTCCCAATCATCGAGCGCCGGCTCGAACTTTTAACCGGGGCAGTGGATCTCGCTGTTGCCCGTACCATTCGAGAAACGTTAACAAATAAGACCGATCCACCAGATGTTATTGGACCGCGGACTGCATCTGGAACGATGCGCGAGCTTGCCATGGTCGCTGAGATTCACGCAGCCGAGTACGGGTTGGTGGGCTATCTTGGGATGGAGACACTTCTCAGCTTCCTTTTGATTGAGCGGGCATTTGGAGCAGCTGTGTCCACGGGGCCAGGGTCTGATGCTAACTGGGTGACACCCCAGCGCCAAAGGCTTACCAGCGTTGAGCGTCATACATTGATGCCGCTCATGAATGTGCTGGCTCGGGAATTGAGAATTCGAGTATTTGAGGAGCTGGATGAGGATTTCCAGGTAGAGCCGATTCCTGGGGGGTTGCCGCCGGAACTGCCACCGCAGGTTGAAAGTACCATCATGTGGCGTATGCGGTTTGACCTTGGAGGCGAGAAGAGTGGCTTGGTGCTTATTCTTTTGCCCAATATTCTTGAGCTTCTTATCCGTAAAGACAGGGTAGAAGCCGATGAGTTGCCGTTCATTATGTCGGCTCACGTGCATCAGACGAAGGTTAACGTAACGAGTAACCTTGGCGCGGTGAATATATCAGTAGACGAGTTGTTAAAGTTGAAAGAGGGGGACTTGCTTCGGCTTGACCGCAGTCAAGAAGAGGTTGTGCCAGTGATGGTAGAAGGCAAAACGAAGATGCTGGGCATGCCCATTCAGTGCAATGGTGCATTCGGTGTAGAGATTAAGGCGGATTACAAATGACAGACGATTTGAACGTGCCAGAGGGCGATGAGTACGAAGAAGTGGATATGGACCCACGGGACCTCGATAGGGTTCTGGATGTTCGTATTGAGCTCGCAGTAGAGCTTGGTCGGCGTCGGGTACGTATTTCTGAAGTTCTAGCGATGGGACCAGGTTCAGTCATTGAGTTTCCTAAGTCGGCCGATGAGCCGCTGGACATTATGGTGAATGACCAATTGGTAGCGCGTGGTGAGGCTGTTGTTATTGGTGAACGTTATGGAGTGCGAATCACGGAAGTGGTTAGCCCCAATGAGCGCCTGAAGAGCAGCGGGGTAGTGAAAGAGGTACCATTATGATTGTAACGCTAGCGTTATGTGGAACCTTGTTGGCGTCAGGTGGGCTTTGGGCTCCAGAGGCTCCAGCAGTG
>CAZZDT010000811.1:0-2681 GCA_964652435.1 uncultured Bdellovibrionales bacterium | reverse complement strand
CTGTATATAGCTTGTTCTTATTTCTCGCTTAGCCAAATCGGGATGAATGTTGTCGCGTTCCAGGACCAACGTAAATATCGGCGCCTCCGGAAACATTCGGGCCAGCTCCAGCAGTACGGCCTCACCGCCCCGATGGGCTACAAGCCAATCATGGACCAACGCAACCCGCATTAGAGCTCGTACCTAAAGGCGACACCAAGCATTGCGTCGATGGCGGCTCGTTCAAACGGAGTATCCTCATGAACTGCTTTTCTGACGGTGGCTGAGAGTTCGATGAACCGCGTAGCCCTCATAGAGGCGGCTACAAAGATATATTCATTTCGCTTATCACGGGTGAAAAGCCCTGATGCACTGTCGACATTGCGCAGATGATAAGCCAAGTAAAAGTCCATCGTTCGGCTGGTTTGTGGCCAATAGACATCTTGAACACGGGCTATCATCATCATGTTACGGCCAACATAACTCTGCGAAGCATCTCCGATAGCGCCAGCATCCTCGTAGGATGCAGTAAGGCTGAACCGGCGAAACAAATGGTACGTGAGTTCGGTATATATTCCCCAGCGAGAAGGGTCGTCCTCCAGGGACCGAAGCAGGTCAAGCTTCGTGAATGTGGATGCCCCATCCATTTTATCGCTGGGAGCCGCAAATCTCCCCAGTCGATAGGTTGTGTCAAAATAGGATGGGATAAAAGATGACCCGCTGAGCCGAAGCTCCAGACGACCTCGAAGCACATGGGTACTCGTGCTCTCTATGTTGGCACGAATTAAGACCCCAAGCGCACCACCAAACGCGGAGCCTCCAGTGTAAAAGAGCCCTGAGCCGTCCAGATAGGATTTAATATCTAGGCTGTCGCTTTTATAAAACTTGTATTCGGCATCAAGCCCAACACCGTGAACGCTGCCGTTGTCCAGTGTGGCATCGGAGGCGCCCGTCATGGGTGCCTCAACATCGCTGGCGAAAGTCACGGCAAGAGACAGTCTCTTAAGGAGTTCGTTCGAAGAGCCAGCCAACACAGACGGTCTTAGAAAAAAGAGACCCCCAAAAACCCGAGGTACAATGATATCATCTAAGAAGAGTTCGAAACCGCCAAAACCAAGGTATCCGTCCAGCGCCAAGGACAATGCGTCGGCTTCCAAGGTGTACTCTGGGAGAAATCCCGAGCTAATATTAGGCGTAAAGAATCGCATCAGTTGTCCATGGCCCAAAGTGCCGGACAATGTTCGGCTCAGCTCAACGTAAAGGTCGGACTCTTTTTGGCCAAACTTAATTCCTCGTACCACCTTGGTGTAATCACGAGGTTTGTCCCAGCCCTCTTTGAACACATCACTAAACGTTCCTTCGTAGCTCGCAATTGGCAGGTGTATCGGCACACCAAGATTCAGAGAGAACGCATTGTCGTGTCCGAAGTATGTGAACTCCGGCACCAGGACGAAGGTATATGCACCCGCCATATGACCGCCACCTAGGCGCAGCCCGAGAGAGGTTTCCTCGGTAGCGACCATGGAGGGCCCTACGCCCGTAACTGTTCCTTTGATGAATCCACTGGCCAGCTGGACGGGCCGATCCGATGCAGAGTGCTCCGTAAGCATGTCGGTGGAGCCATCCGTTAACCCGATCGCGGATAACACATCGTCATCCCCGCCACCTACCTCGGCAAGACCAAGTTCGAGAAGAACGGGGTCTACATCGGTGGAGCCCTCTCCATAAAGGCGACCTTTTCGATAACGCCCTATCTTATCACTGAAACGGCCGGGCTTTAGACTCAAAAATCGCCGAGCACCTGCGAACCTCGCGCTGTAATAACGTGATGTCAACCGGTCGTAAGTGACTTTACCCTTTCCGCGAGCAGCATGAATAAATTCATCGTCTCCTACATACATGCCAACATGGGTAATCTTCTTCGTTCCGGGTGTGGTTACGAAAAATAAGAGGTCACCCGGCGCCAGGCGACTTCTGGGAGTTTTTACGCCGACCCTGAACTGATCCCGTGACACACGCGGCAAATCATAGCCATGCTTAGCGTAAACTGCATTTACGAAACCACTGCAGTCTAGGCCTCTTCGTCCCACGCCGCCCCAGACATAGGGTGTTCCGAGATATTCACGGGCTGAATCCAGTAAGGCGTCTGCCGTTGGCGCTTGAGTCTTTGGGGTAAGGCGAAGTGTGGAGGGGCGCCATAAAAGACTTACCCAGTCTTTGGTGCCTTGGGTCAGCCGAAGCCGATAAAGCGGGTCCAGTTCAGCTTCGTTCTGTAGGTCACATTGTAACTCACTGGGGTTTTCAATTGGCGTATCCAGGCTCCAGCCCGGAGTGAGCTGAAGGATAAAAGCCAGAGCTAACATATTCATTTTATTTCTCGCAGTTTTTCGTCTCTGCTCTGTGCCATGAACCAACCGATGGTGCTGAAAAATACCAGTGCGACAGATGGATGGTAAAGCACGTCATGGGTCAGCCCGATAATCCAAAATGAAACGAGAGAGAAGACCAATCCGGCAGATAGATACTTTTGTGGCCGTGGCACCATGGGACTGGTTATGCAGCGGACACAGTACGCGGTGGCGGCGATCCATCCACAGGCTAGACCGACCATTCCAATGAGCCCGCTTTCGGCCCACCACGAGAGCAGCAAGTTGTGCGGATACGTTCGGACATGAAAGGCCGGGTTCGTGAGGTCATAGTAT
>CAZZDT010000810.1:0-2682 GCA_964652435.1 uncultured Bdellovibrionales bacterium | reverse complement strand
GGCGAACCAACTACCCAAAACGAAAATGAGTGGCGGTACGGGAACAAGGGATCGCTATCCATTGATGTCGGTCCGAAGCGAGGTGCCTGGTATGACTTTGAACGAAATGAAGGCAGCGGTATCCATGCGCTTTTGGCCAGGACTTGGGAACTAGATCCAGTTTTCGACAAAACCACGGTAGACGCGAAGGCCGAGGAGCTTCTGGAAAAAGTCCCTCCGTCCCATAACTCAGACTGCAGCGTTGTTGAAGACAGCAACAAATGGGACCCGGATGAGGCAGTTAGGCTGTTTTGGGAGGAAGCTGGACCACTATCCGAACAGCATGGAAAAGCGTATCTGCGGAGCCGCGCTATTAATCCTGAGATTGATGCCGCAAACATCCGACAGGTTAGTCACCGTGCTAACAAAGAAGCCAAAAGCTATCCGGCTTTGGTATTCCCACTCAAACACGAGAACGACGAGGTTGTCGCGGTCCAAGCAATTAGATGTCCGCGGGGGCAGAAGCTCAATAATGCGGCGAAGATCACAAACGGTAACCTAAAGGGGGCCGCGATAAAGTTGCCGGGTAGGAAGACTGACAACGGTGAAATCATAATCGTGGAGGGTCCCGAAGATGCACTGTCTATTTGGCAGAAAACAGGGCTGGAGACATGGGCGACCTGTTCAATTGGAAATCTATGCAATGTGCCACTGCGTCTGAGTGATCGTATCGTAGTCATTGGCGATGCAGACAAATCTACGGAAGATAAGACCCGTTCTGCTTGCCGAGAACTAGCGGTTCGATGCGCAAGTGTGCGTCTTGTTTTTCCCACAGACGGACAGAAAGACCCCAACGCCATTCTTATGAACGCGCCTAACAAGGCGCCTGAAATCTTTCATGCGATGATTGATGCCGCTGAGTTTGTGAAGAACGACAGTAATTCATCAAAACCGCTCCGTCGTCTCATCACTATGGAAGAGATGATGTCCGATTTCGGCGGAGTGAACTGGCTTATCGAAGGCGTTCTAGAACAAGAGGTTTTCGGGGTTCTTTACGGTGCCCCAAAGACAGGAAAGACGTTTGTCGCGTTAGATATGTCGCTCTCAATCGCGTCGGGAAAAAATTACCATGGAAAGCCAACGACGCAGGGCGCAGTTGTATATGTGGCGGGTGAGGGGGTGTCAGGGCTGAGACGACGCACAAAGGCTTGGTGCATCGAACATGGCGTGGACGCTAACTCTTTGCCTGTACTCTGGTCATGGAGAGGGCAGCCGCTCACTGACGCTGAAGAAGCGCGGGCATTGTCGCAAGAAATTACTCAGCTGGCTGAGCAGCACGACGTGCCAGTCAGTTTAATCGTCATCGACACACTTAATAGAAACTTTGGCGGTGCGGATGAAAATAGCACAAAGGACATGACAGCCTTTGTTGCCAACCTTGATCTACTGCGCACGGACCACAATGCAACAATATTGGTCGTCCATCATTCTGGACTATCTACCGATAAGCGGTCACGGGGTAGCTCCGTTCTTTACGGTGCCGTTGATGCCAATATGCAGGTTTCAACCCGGCGCGACGCCGTGGTTTTGAATGTTGAAGTTCTTAAGGATGCAGACAGTCCACCGCCGTTGATCTTTTCCAATCATTCAATCGAGTTCCCAACAACTGACGGTGAAACGGCTTCGAGCTTGGTGCTTCGTTCATCAGACGTGCCCGCCAGTCTCATTGTCCGAGAAGACTTCTTCTCAAAACATTCGGCACTTCGGGGCCAAAATGGTCGTGATAAATTGGAACACCGGTTGCCCGGTATGCTTGAAGCCATGCACGGGGGGCAACGGAACTGGAAAGCTCTGGCGCAGTCATACGGCGGTAAAAGCAAGGATACTTTTGATGGTTATATCAAACGGCTCCGAACTGAAGGGTTGGTGGCTGCAGACAGTTATGAATTGACGGAGGATGGGAAAGAGGCCGCACGGATATTAGTCCCCTCAATTGGCATCGAAGCGGTAATTGAAGATAGTGATCTTTCATTCCGTGCCGCCCGATTTAAACCGGACACCAAACCAAACAAGCCGCCTCGCACTGTCCGGTTAGACGAACCGGACAGTACCCGGACAAGCCCATGAGAAAATCCCAGAAAACAGCCCTTTCGAACCGGACAGCTTTGCGGACACCATACGGGCGGGGTCCGGTTGTCCGGTTAATTGGGGGGTCTAAAGACCCCCAAACCGGATCGGACTGGTCAGCGAGGGTTATTACCTATGAGTAAAATAGATAAATCCAGCAAAGGAATTGTGGCTGTCTATATGCTTGAGGAAGCGAATATGAGACACGATGCGGTTGCATTGGAACGTAAGACGGTAAATTAGAGGGCACAAAATGTCGTATTACCCAACAAGCACCAGCGGTACCGCCGTGAAAAACCTTACGCGCCGCGGGAAAGGTCGGCCTAAGGGAGCGAAGGATAAGGTGAACCGAACCATCAAGCTGGCGCTATCTGAGAGTTTTCACGAACTGGGTGGAAAAAGTTGGCTTGTTAAACTTGGGAAAGAAGATCCAAAAACTTACGCGCTGCTCCTTGCTCGTCTGATACCGGCTGAAGTACAGGCGGAAATTAGGGCCGATGTGACACACGGCTTGGAAGAGAACTTAGCGACGAGAATAAGCGAGGGTCGAGAACGTGTGAGGCTCTTGAACCTTGA
>CAZZDT010000809.1:0-2682 GCA_964652435.1 uncultured Bdellovibrionales bacterium | reverse complement strand
TCAGGAGAAAATGTTTTGGTACTGGCCAGTTCTACATTCGCTGGATGGATGTCGGTACCCAAGATTTCAATGGTCCAACGTTGGGAATGTTGGATTTGGTTTTGCAGAAACATTGCGATTCCGAATGCTTCTTGACCTTTTCCCATCCCCGCGCACCAAACCTGAATATGCTTCTTCTCTTCGTTACGTTTAAGCAGACGAGCAAGAGGCTTGTTGCCAATGACTTCGTATTGATTGGTCGTGAGTAAGAACGAGGATGTGTGGTCTAAGCAATGGCCTAAAGAGGTCAGCCAAGCGTCACTGGTTTTGCCGTTTTCATCTAAGTCTTTCCATAAGGCATCAAGTGATTGGTACCCGGTCGCTTCGGCCAAGGTATCGATGTTTTGCTGAACTTGACGGTAGAACTCGGGAGTCGTACGGCAACCGGTCCGCAGTGCAATCCAATCAATGATTTGCTCTTTGATGCTCATGGGCTCCTGATCCGTGCTCCCTGAGCCTCATTGAATCACATGGCGGCGGTTGTGTCTCGTGCGATGAACCTCGCGCCAGTCACATAGGGCAGGAAAACTGTGGCTGCGAGTCCACAAGCTGCCCCGTAGAGCAATTCTTCGAGGGGAATGCCCAAGACGAAAAGATTCAGGAATTCATGGGTATGCCACGTGATTTCGAATACTTTTGGGAAAATCAGTCCAAAGACGACGCAAAGTGCAAAATAGATGGCAGTGGTGAGTAAACTACCAATCAAGCCGGCTTGGATTAGGTCCCGACGCATCCAGAGAATCCACGCGGACATTGCAATGGTGATGAGAACAGATGCGTAAATGGTTGGCACACCGAGCATGGTGAGAAAGGCTACGAGGCCGCCAGTTGTGCTGAACATCAGTCCTACACGCTGCCATCGAACAGTTTTTACCTCCAAGGTTTTTCCTGTGAAGAAAGCGTAAACGGTCGATGTAAAAGCAGCGAGCCCCGTGACAAAGAGAATATCTTCGATACCAAAACCAACGACGTGGATCAGGTCGAATATAAAATTTGGTTCCCAGTAGTGGGGATAAAAGAGCCACTCAGTAAGCGCAAAGGGCAGGGAAAATGCCGCCATCAAATGGATGATGCGTCGAAGGTCAAAGCGCAGGGCATAAATAAGAAGGCCTGGTATCCAGAATAAAATTGTCAAAATGAGAAAATTGTATTCCATGTTCTTCTTACTCAGATGCTCGCGAATATATAGATAAGTTCTATTGCCAGTGCACCGACAATGGTTGCGAGTGCAACACCGCCTAAGCGCCATATGCTGGTATTTACTTTCGGTATCATAGCAGCCATGATTGCAAATCCCACAGGAATCCATACCCAGTCGACACTTGGTTGTCCTGGTGCATGTTCGATGGTTAGTGCCTGAATACCTGCGGCCGCGAGGAGTATAAGCGCCATCATCCATTGTGAACCTTGATGCCCAAGTTTGACCGCCAGTGTATTCTTGTTGGCCAACTTATCGCCTTCGATATCTGGCAAAGCGGTGGCCATGGCACAGCTGATCTGTGAAAGAGCCAAAACCCCTAAGGGAATCCACGGGAAATGCTTCAGGGTGCCTGCTTGGGCATAAAAACCGAAAAGCGGAAGAAGAACGGCGATTCCGGCAGTTTGTAGAAACACCCCAAAACCTCGGTAGGATGCTTGAATAGGCTTGAAGCTGTAGGCCCAGAGTAGTCCCAAGGCAACAAGGGTAAATAGAAGGCTCCATGGCCTGTCGAACATGAGAGTGAGCAGGAGGCCGATTCCCAAGCAGAGAGTGGCGGCCAGTTGCGCCGCGCGAAGGAGAGCCTCTGGTGAAATTTTGTCGTCCACCAGGACGCGGGACCCACCTGAGAACAGGGTTGGGCTTTCGTTTAGGGCATCGGCTTCCTGGTCGGCATAGTCGTTGGCAAAAACGATAAAGAGTTGGTCGATGAAGGCAAACAAGAGTGTGAGGTAGAGAATGTTGTCGTTAAGTGGATGACCCAGTTGAGCAGCCCACAACTGCCCTAACCAAATGGGGAGGAGGAGGTAAACTTGCGATGGAAATCGGGCTGCCTGACACCACGCCATGAGTTGTTTCATGGCCGCTGAGGACCTTGTTTGCCGAAGAGAAAGATTCCAAGGCCAAGTATCACAGTGGCTTGAAGAGACATCCAAATCAACTGATAGCTCAGTTGGGCGACGCTCCATCCACTGGCGAGGATTCTATCCAGCGCTACCCGCAGATGACTGGTTGGCAGTAAATCTGTCCAGGAAACGGTCTGATTCATCAGGGTGGTTAAGATGCCCTCTGGCTTGGGGAATACAATGCCGGAGAACACCAACAACAAGAACATCAGGAAGCTTGAGACGAGAAAACTACGAGGTGTGGTTTTCAATAAGCAAGCAATGATGAGCCCAAGTCCAATGGAGCAAAGACAGCCAAGCGTTATGAAGAGAAGTGCGGCGAGCATTGAACCTTTCACGGTAAAACCCAAGACCACCGCGGTGACCAGGGTGATGGCAACACAAAGTATTCCGAGAAGCACTTGGACCATCCCCATGCCGGCGACAAGGTGCCAGGGGCGGATTTGTGTGAGTTGTAGCCGCAGCAACGTTCCGCGCTCGATTTCTCGGCTTAAGGCGAGAGCTGATGAAAAAATCAGCATGATGATGGCAAAAGCCAAA
>CAZZDT010000808.1:0-2683 GCA_964652435.1 uncultured Bdellovibrionales bacterium | reverse complement strand
AAATGAACTCATGGAAAAAGTTTATGAGATTGTTTGGAACAGTCACGACACCAAAGGCGTTAGGGTGGCCACGCAATTTATGAGAGCTCTGGGCGCAGATCATAGCCACAAAACCAGCTGATTGTTGGGCTGCCCTTTTTGGGAAGAGCGCTTGGAACCTATTTCTCTCTCCGAGCAATCCTTGCCTTTTCTAGGAGATCCTCTCAGAGGCCGATTCAAAGAAAGCCAACCGGTGGGCTGAGCAGCCCAAGCAGCGTATTTAGAAGCTTCAAGTAGAAAGTTGGGGTTTCTACTTTTGTGGATTGGTCTACTTTCTTCATTCCAAAGACAAACTCTTTGACCTCTTGATCGAATCTTTAGGCCAGCTCCCCTTGAAAACCACGGTGTAATTCCCACCTTTCGATGTCTGCCCAAGGCAGGCGTGATGCGTTTCCGATTGAGTGCCCTGGTAATTGTCGACGTGTTTTAGGAGCCCCCAACGATGAAATTAATGGATATGCTGCCAACGGGACTACCCACCCCGTCCAGTCAATTTAGCCTGAAAATGCTTGAGCGAGCCGCCGTGCGACGTTCTACCAGCGTCGTAAGCCGCGTTACGAAGAGCTGGGATGTTGCCGACGAATGGATCCCTGAAGTCATGAATACAATGCTCGACGCTGCTGATGCACCGGGCATTTTAGGCGAGGCAGCGCGCCACCAATTGGGTGGTGCCGCTAAGCGATTGCGCGCACGGTTGGCGTTGGCGGTAGGGCATGCACTCGATGCGGATATGGACGCAGTGGTAAAAGTCGCCGCTGCTTGTGAGCTTCTCCACGAAGCGTCGTTGGTTCATGATGACTTACAAGACAGAGACACCATGCGACGCGGTCGTCGCACAGTTTGGAATGCTTACAGCGATGAACTTGCGATTACCCTGGGGGATTGGTTCATCAACCAAGCCTACGATGTAATCTTATCTGCAAACACACCAGCGCGGGTGACCCGCAAGCTTGCACGTTCACTGGCGAAGGCTGTAGCCGATACGGTTCGAGGCCAGGCTGTTGAAAACGAACACAAATCAAGTCTCGAAACGAGCACGCCTGACTACGTTGATATGGCCGCGGGCAAAACCGCACCTTTGCTTTCGTTTCCACTTGAAGCTGTATGCTTCATTGCCGGTCGCACCAAAGAGGAATGCGACGCCATTAGAAGCGCACTGGAAGGACTTGGCGGCGCCTATCAGTTACGCGATGACCTCATCGATCTCTTAGGCCAAAAAGGCCGTGGTGAAGCGGGTGCCGATTTAATCGAAGGTAAAGCAACCTTGCCAGTACTCATCTTTTACCGCGATGCATCTGCGGATGAGCGTGCAGCGCTCGAAGCATTCCTCATGAGCTCGCGGGAGAATCGCGAAGCCGAAGCGCATGTTTGGACCGAAGCGATTCTAATGAGCCAGGCATTCGACGAAGTTCGAGAATTGGTTGATGGTCTCATGGATATGGGCTTCCAAACTTTGGGCGGTGCTCCAGAGGAAGTAGCTCTTTTATGTAAGCGACTCTTCGGCAAGCTTATTGGCCCCGTTGAGCGTCCTAGCCGAAATCATTCAGAACAAACGCAAATTAAGGTTGGTTAACATCGATGTCTCGACCGGTGGAAATAGTTGATTACGCGATCTTGGGCGGTGGTATGGCCGGACTGACTATGGCTCAGGCCCTGGTGCCCACGCTGCAGCCAGGCGAGCGTCTCGCGGTGGTGGAGCCACGTGAGCAATATCAACATGACCGTACCTTTTGTTATTGGGACGTTGCTCCAATTGCTGCGGACACCTGCGTGAAGCACCGCTGGAATAAGTGGTTGGTTCGCAGCGGAGGAAAAACCACTGTCGCTCAATCTGACAAGTACAGTTACTCATACGTTCCTGCCGATGCTTTTTACGAACAAGCGCGAAGTCTAATCAATGATTCGGAGCAAGCCGAACTCTTTATGAACCAGAGCGCGGGAACCGTGAAGAAGACCTCATACGGCCGATCTCATGTCACAACCTCGGCCGGTACTTTGGACGCGAAGTGGGTGTTGGACACACGTCCCAGCCCCGAGTTGGTGGAAGCGGCGGAAACACTGCAACACTTCGTCGGTCTCCATTTACGATTCGACAAACCTGTTTTCGACCCCACCACGATTACTTTGATGGACTTTGATGTTTCCCAAGAACATGGCTTGCACTTTTTATACGTGCTTCCTTTCTCGGAAACCGAAGCGTTGGTTGAGTCGACCTTCTTCTCGGCGAAAGTGCTGAGTCAAGAAACATACGAGCAGTACATTCACGACTATTTGCGTGAACGGTTTGGCGTAACGGATTCGATGCTCGACAATGCCGAATTGGTCCGCATGGAGCGGGGCGTAGTGCCCATGACTCCAAAGCGCTTGGCCCAGCCTGATAATCCGGCTTGGCACAAGCTTGGCACGCCTGGTGGATTTGTTCGTCCGGCAACGGGATATTGCTTCCATGCTACCGGCCGTTTTGCATTGGAAAAGCAAGTCTGGCTGAAGAGACCGTTTGGCTCTGTGCCACCGATTCGAAGCAAGGCTCTTGATTGGCTCGACAAAGTTCTTCTGGGTTATCTCAACCGCGCACCGGCTGAAGCACCCGAAATTTTTTATTCGATGTTCGAGCGCGTTCACCCCGATGCGCTTGTTCGTTTCT
>CAZZDT010000807.1:0-2683 GCA_964652435.1 uncultured Bdellovibrionales bacterium | reverse complement strand
CGATGCTCACGCCAGCCACCTCAGCCACACGGTTGGTGTTTAAAATGTCGATTCCCTCGCGCGCCAAAACCTGAGCTGTTGCCTTCAAAATAGCGTCATAGGTCGCTCGAGAGCGCGCCTGAGTGGGTAACTTCCTTGGTTTTACTGGACTTTCTTCATTCTTCACTGCAGCCACCAAATGCGAGTTGAAACATGAGCAAATGCTCACTTATTTTACGAGCAATCGCTCACATTTGGCAAGCGTATTGGGCTTACTGATCAGGGGGAACCAATGAGGAACCAATTCAAGTATGTGCCTCCGGCACTCATCAACAACATCACTTACGCCATTGCTATGATTTGCATCTTGGCAGTCCTGGAGCTTTATGGTCCCGCGGCATGGGCAACACTGAGCCAATGGATGCCTCTGGACATCCTATTTATCGGGGGTGGCTTCACATTTTACATGGTTTGGTTTTGGCTGATCTCACTGCCGTATCTACTCTTAGACCACTATAAAAAGCCGCACTTTTTATTTCGCTACAAAATCCAAACCGGCAAAGATGGCAGTACCTCTACTTTGGCACCGGGCCGTCTCAAACATACCATCGCAGTGGTTCTTCGAAATCAGCTATTGGGTACGCTCCCGGTTTTGGTGGGCGTTTACTTCCTGATGACTTGGCGTGGGATGAGCTACGAGCAAAGTTTTCCCGGCTGGATCGAAATTGTCTGGCACTTGGCGGTTTTTCTAATTTGCGAAGAAATCCTCTTCTACACCGTTCATCGTACCCTGCATCAAAAACGTCTTTACGGGGCCATCCATCGCATCCATCACGAGTACAAAGAATCCATTTGCATCGTGACCCACTATGTTCATTTTGCAGAGCATCTTCTGGGCAATCTGATGCCAATCTTCGCCGGCGCAATCCTTTTGGGTTCACACCCGGTTACCTTGGTTCTATGGATTGGTCTCGGCGTTACCAATGCGCTCCATACCCACTCAGGCTACCATTTCCCATGGATGGCCTACTCCCTGCACCACGATTACCACCACTTCCGAGTTCGGGGAAATTACGGCGTTCTTGGAATTTTAGATTGGCTTTTCAAAACAGATGGTCCGTTTATGATGCTGCACAAGAACTACACTGCCAAGCAAAAGACGCCCGAAGAGCAAAGCAACTCCGGAGCATTCACCTTGAGCAATCAGTAAACGCTGTGGTCCTGATCTTGGAGCGAGAAGCGCCAAACTGTTCTTTGGATTCGCGGAACATCAGGTGTGACCTCGATCGAGGGAAAAGTCGGTTCATTCACCGCATTGGGATAGCCCTGCGTCTCCAAGCACAAAGCGCCATAATCTCGCCAACGCCCTTGGGAAATGCGCGATAGACGGTTGGCCGAGTATACCTGAAGCCCCGGCTGATCCGTAAAGACCTCCAGTTCTCGCCCCGTTCCCGGATGCTCTAGGGTTGCCGCATGCCGCAACTCAACGTTCTCGTCACAGACCCAAGCATGGAGAACAGGCGCATCCTCATCGATCACGAAGTAATGGTCCAGTTCTCCATCGGCCATCTCGTCTAAATGCTGCTCGATAGAGGCCACATTGCGAAAGTCCAACGACGTCCCATCCACTTGAACCAGTTCCCCAGTTGGAACCATTTTCCCATTGGTCTCTAGGTATTTGCTGGAGTTCATCTTGAGCAAATGACCCTTCACTGTTGCACCTTCTTTTGCTCGGCTCGAAAGGTTCCAATATGCATGGTTGGTCAAATCAGAAACGGTTTTGCGTCCGCAGGTGGTGCTGTACTCCGTGGCCAATTCTCCAGTAGCACTCAGCGTATAACGCGCCTTAAAGACAGCGCGGCCAGGATAACCTTGAGCGCCATCGGCTTCTTCGGTGGTAAACTCGACCCCGATCCGATTCGGCCCCTCAGTGAACCGCAAAATTCGCATTTGCCATAGATGTGTATGCAAACCCTTCGGCCCACCATGTAAATGATTCCCACCCTTGGGCTCATTTACGGGCAAAATATAGGTCTCGCCATCAAACTCGAATTGCCCTTCCGAAATCCGGTTCGCAACGCGACCGATGGTTGCGCCGAGATAAGCATTGTCTTTCTCGTAGCCATAAACATCGTCGTAGCGCAGCAGAATATTGCCAACCGACCCACGTCGGTCATCCATGTGCATATAGAGCAATCGGGCACCGTAATTGATGAATGCAGCCTTGAATTTTCCAGCCGTTAGTTCCACGGCAGAAACACATCCGCCACCACTCGCAAGACGTCCCAACTCAAATATGCGAAATCCTGGAGATTGTTCGGATGGCTGACCATCGTTTGTCTGCATCGGAGCCCTCGATTCTTGAAACAAACATAACCGTAATGACACCTAATGTCATAGTCTGCCACAGGATGTCTTGTCCACGGCAGCGCCAAAAAATGCAGCTGGAATTTGAAAAATCGAGGAATGAAATAAGGTAAATAAAACCGTAATTTAGATGACTCGAGCCACCTGCGCCAATAACGGAGAAGAAACAAACATCATAAAACACAGTGTTCTAACTTTGATTCGCATGACCTGTCTCCTTTCTTAGCCGGCAGTTTAAGTTGGGCTCTAACTCATATATCGGCTTGAATTTGAGAAGGTTGCGACAAAAAATAAGACGCATCACGAATAGGTAAATAGATCATTCAGATCAGACACT
>CAZZDT010000806.1:0-2688 GCA_964652435.1 uncultured Bdellovibrionales bacterium | reverse complement strand
CCTATTATGTTGATTTTGCCTATTCCGGTGGCCTTCAGATGGGTGCCCCTGTTCGCTTAAGCGGCATTAAGTTGGGCAAAGTTACTGATATCTCGCTGATTTCTCAAAGCGATGGCCCCAAGGCTGCAGCCGAGTCCAAGGGGGGATTGGGACAAAAATCCCCGGCATTGGTGCGGGCAACCATCAGGGTCCAGGATGAGTCTTCCGGTGTGCTCACCCAGGGAGCTCGGGTATTGGTTGGAATGCAGGGGTTGATAGGGGAGCCGTATTTAGAAGTCGAACCAGGACCACTTGACGGTGTGCCCATAGAGCCGGGGACTGCTTTACGGGGCGTGGATGCCATTCGTGCGCACGTGATGTCGCTCCAGATATCAGCTCTTTTGGAAGTGGTGACAGAGTTCATCGGCGAGGGAGAAGAGAGAGGCCTTGGGGAATTCGGTACATCCTTGGGGCGGTTGGTAAACCGACTGGATAAATTGGTGGCCAGTAAAGAGGGCGAATTGGCTCAGATGCTCACGAATCTTAGCCAGAGCGCTTCGAATTTCCGGGAATTAAGTGAATCGGCAGTGTCAGTTCTCACGCCAGAGCGCCTTCAAGGGCTGATTACGAGCGGTTCCGCCACTTTATCGGTCGTTAACCGAGAATTACCCG
The DNA here is from genome assembly GCA_964652435.1 of uncultured Bdellovibrionales bacterium. Classification (GTDB taxonomy): domain Bacteria; phylum Myxococcota; class XYA12-FULL-58-9; order XYA12-FULL-58-9; family JABJBS01; genus JABJBS01. The sequence goes on along the minus strand of CAZZDT010000806.1, from coordinate 2,037 downwards.
TGATCCTCACTCAAGCCCGTGATACGCTCCTCGCCGTGCAAAAGGTTGTTGACCGTGCGGAAGGTGCATTGAGTGACGACGCCATATCCAAAATGGCTCGTGAAATTCAGGATGCAACGGCTCGTATGGATGCGATGACGAAGGACGGCCAAGCTTTGCTGGGTAAAATTCAGCGGGGCGAAGGTACCGTTGGAGGGTTTGTTCAAGACCCGCAGGTCTACGACGACCTGAAGGAATTGATGAGGGATCTCAAGCGTCATCCCTGGAAAATGCTGTGGAGGGACTAGCCAGTGGCTGTTTCGAGTATATTAACGAAGATGATTGGCCAGAGCTGCGAGCCTAAGGTTATCGAAGTTGAAAAGGGCCAAATTCGCCGCTTCGCGCAGGCAATTGGTGAAACGAATCCTATTCATTACGATGAAGATGCCGCTAAATCTGCGGGCTTTGCTGGCATTGTGGCCACTTGCACCTTTGCATCTGCGATTCACTGCTTTGACGAATTTTACGAAGAAGTGGGAATCAATCCCCATGCCGTCATGCACCAAGAAGAAGAATACGAATATTTCAAGCCTATCTTGGCTGGAGACGTCCTTAGTGTCGTTCATACCGTGTCGAACGTGTACGATAAGCAAGTTCCGAATGGGCAACTGGTTTTCATCGTCATCGAGTCACGTGGAAACGATAAACGTGGAAAAACAGTTTTTAAGTCTCGCCGGGTTCTGGTGGAATTGCGAAAGTAGGGAGCGGTCAGAATGGCTAAAAAGCTTGATTTTGAAGGTGCTGATTCAGGTACCCCCATCGAAGGTGTTTCGATTACTGCGCTGAGCCGCGTGACTCTGGCTCGTTTTGCCGGCGCCAGTGATGATTACAATGCGATTCACCTCGACGATAAAGTCGCTAAGGCTTCTGGCAAAGCGTCGGTTTATGCTCCGTCCACCCTGGTTATGGCTTACATCGGCCGGATGGTTCAGGCCTCCCTCACCGGGGCGTCACTTCGGCGATACGGTCTTCGATTGATGAAGTTGCTTTGGCCCGGCGACGTGCTCACATGCCGTGGGGTCATTGTTGAGACTCGCAAAGAGAATGGTGAGTACCTGGTCGATATGGATGTTTGGGCCGACAATCAGCGCGGTGAGACAGTGGCCAAGGGTCGAGTTTTGGCGGTTGTACCGAAAGACGAAGAGGCCACGTTAACGAAGGCTTCAGGGGCGCTCGGGTTGGTCTATCAAGAAGCTGTGGGCTACGGACCCAAAGGCGTTAAGCTGGCTAAAAAGAAAGCCACCAAGAAGACGACCAAAAAGAAAACCACTAAGAAGAAGACCTCCAAGAAATCGACCTAACGAAGCCCGGGTTTTGATTCGGGGCTTAAGCGTTAGTCATTTAACCTGACTCAAACCACATCCCTGTGCTTCCATGAGTAACAGCTTTCCATGGTCTGGTGTTTTACGGCTTCGCCTCGCGGATGAGGACCACGAACGTCTTTTTCAGGCGGATTACTCAGCTCGGTTTTAGGCAATATGCGTTTTGGGCCCTTTGTTGGGAGCAAAGTATCGCTATGAAGAGCGCGGCGAGATTGCTGTAAAAGGCAAAGGGATGCTCTCAGCCTATTTCATTGATGAAACAAGTTTTGCCCAGTAGATGCACTAGGAGCGTGTTAACGCTTACGCTTCTTACGAGCGGCGCGTCCTGCCTTACGTTTTGCTTTAGCTTTGGCTTTTTGTTGGGCTGTTCGTTGAGGTCGAGCGCCGCCACCGGCTCCGCCGGGAGGTCGGATACCCATCTGAGCCTGCATTTGAGCTATTTGCTCAGGCGTAATACCCGCGGGCAATCCTCCAGGCATTCCACCTGGCATCCCTCCTGGCATTCCTGGCATTCCTGGCATTCCGCCCGGCATCCCTGGCATTCCACCCGGCATCCCCGGCATTCCGCCCGGCATTCCTGGCATGCCTCCACCGAGCAGATCTTCAAGGCCTGAGTTCTTCATTCCCTTGAGCTTACGCATTTGGCCCAGTTGCTTGAGGCCTGGGATATTGCCCA
>CAZZDT010000805.1:0-2697 GCA_964652435.1 uncultured Bdellovibrionales bacterium | reverse complement strand
GAAAACACAAGGACTTCCCGCCACCGGTCGGCAGCAGCACCAAAGCATCGTGGCCCGCCATCACGGCGTCTATGGCCTCTTCTTGCCCCGTTCGAAACTCTGAATAACCGAAATAATGCCCCAACACGCCAGTGGGCGTGAGCAATTCATCAGGGTCAAAATGTTCGGCTAACTCTGTGGACATGTGCCTTTAGTAGCACAGGAGACTGACAAGCTATTAGGCTACTCTTTGGATATGATGCTGGTGGTCTGGGTTTCTGGATCGAAGGTAATCGCAGCCTTTTTGGCTTTCAGTTGCTCGATGACCTGCTTGACCTTGGTAGCGAGCGCAACTTCGTGCTCACCGTATTCAGTGCCTTCACGAGAAACGAACTCTTCCACCAATTTGTGGAGAACATCGGTTTCCAACCGCTCCCACGGAACTTCTACTGCTGCTGCATCTTCCACGACTGACTCACTTATTAGTTAAAAGGATTATCAATGACAGCATCGAAAAGGATGGAGATAAACTCCACCGTATCAAAGTCACCCGGATCTTCTGTCTTGTGATACGTGCCACCCAATACGCTGTAATCATCGGCCGGACCACGTTTCTCATAGAGCCCATTGCGCAAGAGAATCAAATCAAAATACGGGAAGATCCAAATATACTGCCCATCGGCTCCAATGGCCGCAAAATAAGCGCCATCGCTGAACGACCACCAGTGCAGCCCATAATCCATATCAGCTGCCGTAGGGCTGGTGGACTCAATCACCCAAGCCGGAGGCACGACATTCGTTCCACTCCATTCACCGGTGCGTGAAAAGAGAAGTCCAAATCGGGCAAAGTCTCGTGCTGTTGTATCGATACAACAATAGCCCAAGGCATTGCCCACTGAGTCGGTCCACCACTTGGCATCCATCCCCAGTGGCTCAAACAATACTTCGTTGGCATACTCAATAAATGGACGTCCAATGGCTGCTTCCAGGCCTCTTGAGACCAACATCGAATCACCGTTTTGATACTCCCAGGTTCCACCCGGCGCCTCGGCTACGTCGCGCTCGATTCCCCAGGCCAATTGGTCGGTCTGAAAATAGATATTGTCTACGTCGTATGGCTCCAAACCAGAACGCATCTGCAGTGCATGCCGAAATGTGATGGCTTCTTTGTTGGTTCCTTGAAACTCAGGAATATAAGTTGCCAAAGGTTCATCGATACTTGGCAAATCACCTTGCTCCACGGCAATACCCACAATGGCGCTTAGAAAGCTCTTGGCTACAGACCAGCTGGTCACGTGGTCATCTTTGGTTTTCCCATTGGCGTACCATTCTGCAACAATTGCCCCATTGCGAATCACCAAGACCGATTGGGTATTGTACTCCGGCTTAAATGCATAATCGTAGACTGCCTGCAGTTTTTCAGGATCCATATTCTGAACCTGCGGACATGTGGTTTCCCAATCCTCTCCCGGCCACGCTTTATAATTGCTATCCAGGACGGCATCGGCGCACGGGTCTTGGGGCTCGGACGGGTCGGTCGCATCCGCGGCATCAGAACTATCAGAAATATCTGTGGGGTCCGATGCATCCGCAACATCAGAGACATCCGCCGACGGATCAGTGGAGTCAGCCCCCGAAGGTTCCTCACTGGTGCCACAAGCCATCAGGCACGTCATGCCTAACCACAAAATATATCGATGTTTCATCTTATCTCTCCAAGGGTGCATGAAGTCTGACACAGCCCAACCAGGTTGTCGAGACAAGTGCTTGCCTGCCCAATATCACCCTGCCATATTGAAGGCATGACGAAATCTGCCCCTATCCTGGTTACTGGTGCATCTGGCTTCATTGGCCAACAATGTGTTGCGAAACTGGTAGAGCAAGGCCACGCTGTTCGGGCCTTTGTTTTGCCGCACGAAGACGTATCCAAGGCATTTGCTGATGAGGTTGAAATCATTCGAGGCGATATCAGCGTTACCGCTGACGTCCAAAAGGCCTGCCGCCATATCAGCGGCGCCATTCATCTCGCGGCGGTAGTCGGAGATGCAGGCACCGATAAACTTCACCAAAAAGTCACCGTGGGCGGCACCCAAAACCTCTTGGAGGCAGCTCCTGAATCGGCGCGGGTCGTCGTTATTTCCAGCATTGTTTATTACGGGACCCATCTCCAAAGTCATACCTGCCACGAAAGCACCCCTCCAGGAGCAGCGGTTGGTGTCTACAGCCGAGCTAAACAAGCTCAAGAGCGGGTCACTTGGGATAAAATCAATCAAGGCGGCAATATAACCATCGTCAGACCGGCCAACGTCTATGGTCCTCGAAGTGGTCCTTGGGTCGACGATGCATGCGAACTGCTCAAAGTAGGTATGCCCGCACTCATAGACGGAGGAAACGGCAACGCCGGGCTGGTCTATGTTTCAAATGTGGTGGATATCATTCTGGCCGCCCTCTTTACCCCGCAAGCAAAGGGCCGCGCATATAATGCTTGCGACGAACTCGATGTGACCTGGAGAGAATACTTCTCAGAGCTCGCGCTGATCGTTGGTGGCCCCAAGCCACGTTCCATTCCAAGATGGGCCGCTCAAAAAGGTGCCAGTCTCTGCGAAACCATTTGGGGCAAAGCAAAACTTAAGTCGCGCCCGCTGATGACCCACGAAGCCCTAAATCTCATCGGCAGCAACCACCGAATTCCATCCACACGGGCTCAAGAAGAACTCG
>CAZZDT010000804.1:0-2698 GCA_964652435.1 uncultured Bdellovibrionales bacterium | reverse complement strand
TCTCTTCTTGAGAATCGTAAGCGGGATGGGCACTGGTCATACAAATCGTGAAGAAATTCATCGCGGGGGTAAACGACGGCAACATAGCTTGCCATGCATCCAGATACCCCACCGGTGTAATCACCTCTAAAGTCTTAGGATCTATTTCCCAAGGTCGGCCCGCATCATAAGTGGCCAAGAGGCGGTGGTTCTGAATGGGGAGGAACGCGGTATTTCCAAAATTACGATAACCAAACTCAGTGGAGATTCTGGCAAACACATTGGAGGTAAAACCCATTTCAGGATCAGAGCCCACTGCTTGGTCGACCTTGTAACAATCGGTTTCGACCATTCGGGTCTTTACCTGAAGCCCACCATCTTTCGGCGAAAAGCGATAGATCTTCCCGTCACCGTTAAAGATTGGAGTTCCATCGTCGTAGGGCACGGCACCAATCACGAATGCGTGTCCATCCAGATCATTGGGGACCGCTCCCGAAACAATATCCATCATGCCTTCGAAAGACTCGCGGTTTCCGGTCATGATCGAATGGGGTATCCCCGGCACCTCTGGTTGAGGCAATCCCGGAAGCACTTCGGCCTCAGGATTTGAGCCACAGCCAAACAAAAGCCCCGCTCCGCCCACTGCGGCCAAGCCCAAAAATCGTCGTCTCGATAGATGCGTGTTTTCAATCATAAGTCCCCCTAGAACGTGCACAGACATTACAGATCTGGATCGCGAATCGTCAACAGTAAAAAGTAGCACTTTCTACTTTAATTAAATTGGACTAAATAATAGAAAAAACTCAACAAAATCAGGATATCAGACTGATCTTCGGTGGCTTTTCAACGCGAAAAGGTGTTGTCAACGCGGTTCCAACGTGGAAGAAGCGGCATCCGCGAAACCAAAAGACGAGGAATTTCCCATGCTCAATGCACGAAACATCACCCGAGAACTCGAAGGCGAAACCAAGCAAGACGCGGTTTATTCTTCAGCGCTTTCCGTGGTCCCCGCTTTTCGTTTTGACGAGACCGTTGCCAAGGTCTTCCCCGATATGATTCGGCGTTCTGTTCCTGGCTACGAAACGACCCTCGACATGATTGGCGTCATGACGGACCAATTCGTTCAACCCGGCACCCAATGCTACGACCTGGGATGTTCTCTCGGAGCGTCCTTACTGGCCATGCGACGCGCTATTCGTCACCCTGGCTGTAAAGTCATTGGTATCGATACCAGTGCCGCTATGATTGAGCACTGCCAAAAAATCATCGATGAAGACCCGTCCCCCACTCCGGTGGAGATTCGGCAAGAAGACATCCGCAATACGCCGATTGAAAATGCGAGCGTTGTCACCTCAAACTTCACCTTGCAGTTTCTTCCACCCCAGGATCGCTTGGCACTTCTGAAGCGTGTTCGGGAAGGTATGGTGGACGACGGAATTTTTATTCTCTCGGAAAAAGTTCATTTCGATAATGTTGCGAACCAAGAATTACAAACTCGACTGCATCACCGGTTTAAGCGTGCGCAGGGTTACAGCGATCTAGAAATCGCGCAAAAGCGAACCGCCATTGAGAACGTTCTGATTCCCGACACCATTGAAGAACACAAAGCACGGTTGCATCAGGCTGGATTTTCCGAAGTTCAAGTTTGGTTCCAGTGCTTTAGCTTTGTATCGCTGGTAGCCATTCCATGATTGACCGCGAGGCAATCGCACAAGAGCTTAAACAGAACAACCTGGGACGTTTAGCCGACGCTCTACCGGCAATATTCGAATCTGGCCTCAATCCCAAAAGATTCGGCGATCTACCCCGATGGCAAGCTGCACTTGATGCGATGCCCAAGGCCAACCCAAGTCTCATCAAACTTGACCAACCCACCATCGAGCTGGGAAGTCCGAGCGACTTAAATCCAGAACAAAGTGAACAACTTTTTCAACAGCTCAAAGCACTCCATCCCTGGCGCAAAGGCCCATTCAATTTCTTTGGTATTCATATTGATACGGAATGGCGCTCCGATTGGAAGTGGCAACGCCTAGAGAATCACATCGAATCACTCCAAGGACGAACAGTTTTGGATGTAGGCTGTGGCAGTGGATATCACTGTCTACGAATGCTGGGAGCAGGTGCCAAGTGCGTGGTGGGCATCGATCCCTCAGCACTTTTTTTAGCGCAGTTTAGTAGCATTAAAAAATATGCAGGACCTCTCTCCGCCCATTTACTGCCCATGGGTATTCAAGACTTGCCGCAAAACCTACAAGCTTTTGATACAGTCTTTTCAATGGGCGTTCTCTACCATCGCCGCTCCCCCATGGATCATCTGGCGGAACTGTTTCAAGCCCTCAAGCCGGGAGGCCAACTGGTCTTGGAGACATTGATCATTCCAGGATCTGAACACCAATGCCTTGTCCCCAAGGATAGATACGCACAAATGCGCAATGTGTGGTTTTTGCCCACATCTAAAACGCTGGAGGCGTGGCTGGCGCGTATGGGATTTCAGGATATCCAAACAGTTGATATCAATGTGACAAGCCTGAACGAGCAACGCTCAACCGAATGGATGACTTGGCACTCGCTGAAAGATTATTTGGATCCCCGAGACCCCTCCCTAACCATTGAAGGTTATCCGGCCCCCACCCGAGGACTTTTGGTCGCCAAACGGCCTTAATTCAAGTCTTTGGGGCATTTGCACCGCCCCATAAACTCTGAAACCATCAATTAAGAC
>CAZZDT010000803.1:0-2699 GCA_964652435.1 uncultured Bdellovibrionales bacterium | reverse complement strand
GAGTGGGCACCTCAGCCGCCGCTGTGTTCTGTGGCTGATTTCTTAAGGAGCCTTTTGATTCTAGCGGAGCCGAAAACCGGTGTGCCTCTCCTCTACAGCGTTCAAACTTTCCACGATTTTCTAAGATCACCGATAGCTTGTGAATTTCTCGCAAATAAACACCGGGCTCTAGCTCGTTCGATCCATTATTGATGGTGTAAGACTGCGAGACCTTTTTATCTCGATGATAAATCATCGCCGTCGACCACTCAGGTGCACCATCGGCCAAGAGAGTCGCCCGAACAACGATAGGCAACGAACACTCACCCACCTTTAAGGCTGACCCCCATGCCATGACCCCAGAGAGCATCAAGCCGGACATCAAACCTATGCAACTTAGACAGCGTTTCATTCTAATTGCCTCAATCACTCCGGAAAACTTTGCTCCATCATCCTATCGACGATTTGCTCCAGCCCAAAGCCCCTGTTTAAACTGGTCTCACTTTTTAGTTTAAGGGTAAAATCCATGGGACGCTCTAAAACCTTACTTCTCTGCGCCATCTTTCTCGGCATCATCAGTTGTAATCAAGAAGAAACCGTCCTGACCAAAGCCCAGCGGCTTCAGTGTGAATCACAGTCAGATCTTATTGCCAATCAGACCACCTTACGTGAAATTGAAGAGAGTTACTGCACGCAAATTCTATCCAATCTGGCACCAAAGGCTCCTCCAGGAATCAAACCTCAATGGTCCCGGGAAAACCCTTATCCCGCCCTTCCAGACTACTTTATCTATCCCGATACGAACCCTATGCAGATCAATGGTAAACGCCTTCAAAGCATCGCTGCGTGCATGCATAAAAAATGTCTCAAATTGACAGAAGTTCCAGAGAGTTACTGCAGCCTCTCCGGTTGCAAAAAAAACAAAGGCGCATTTATCCTCAATACCTTTCTTAACTTGGCGAAAACCTGCACCGCAGAGCCCTACACCACACGGCAAATAGCCCATAATATCCGCTCAAGCTTTGCCAAGAAAGCCAACGAACCACTGCAGTGGTGTTCGAACGAATCTCTTCAAACCACACGGGATCTGCGAATCATGTTCGGAGAAAAAGTAGATGCCTGTCGCCCTGGGGCTCATCAATGCCCAAACGATTACCGTTGTGTCGAGGAGTCTTTTGGCTATCGCTGTAGACCTCTCACGCCTATAGCCGCCCCGGAAATTCCGGGAATAAAATTCAAATCTGAAACAACGCCTCAAAAAGCGGGTTCGCGCTGCGAGTTTTCCAAAGATTGCGAGGAAGGCTTGGTATGCGGACACGCACTGGGTAATTTTGGCATTTGCTCAAAACCTTGCTTTACAGATACTCCTTGCTCTGCGGGCAGCCAATGTTACCAAGCCCCAGAGCATGTTTCATTCTGCAACCCAACGTGTGACCCCCAAAAAGAATCAACATCGACTCAAGATAACACGTCCGTTGGAACATGTGTTTCCGCAGGGTCAAGTGGTCGCTGGATTCAAATCAACGCAAACCAGTTGATGGCAGAAGCCCAAAAAGAACAACCCAATATTAAACAAGTGAGCGAAATCACCACGGCTATACTTGAAACAATCCTTCCCCGCTTGGCCGCGGCAGCTACCTGTGGCAATGGCGTGCTTGAATTTCCCGAATCCTGTGACTACGGCTCCAAGAACGGCGAAGTCGAGCGAGGCACGTGGTGTACTCAAGCCTGCACTTTGGCGGAATGCGGGAATAATATTATTGAGCCTGGCGAATCCTGTGAGTGCACCCTGGAGTACCAAGATGCGTTCAACGCCAATGAAGAGATACGTAAGCTTTATCAACTCCCGACAACCTGCCCAGGACGGCACGCGCTCACCGACGGATCTGAAAGAGCCCTCGGTTTTTCCTGCCACAGCTGCGGTATCATCCATGCACGGCACATGCGCGAAACCAGGCAAAACCCTTATTTTTTGCCCGAGTTTGACCCTTTCAATCCACCGGCGAAGGATGAAAATTAAGGCCCTCAGCGCTGCTCATATCCATCGTAAAGTCACGCTTTAGAGGTTCCTAAACAGATTTCAACCAATCAATTCACGAAACATGCAACTGTGGGATTGTGTTTTTGAATCAGATACAGGTATTTTCAACTCGAATCTGACAGAGTTCGCAGCTGCCCGGCTGTTGGTCATTGTCATGTACTTGATCAAGGCTCCCCAATGTTAAACGTATTTAGACTCTTCGCCATTGCCCTCTTCATACTGATTGCAGGATGCGAAGCGACAGATACTCCCAACTGTAACGATGAACCCTTAGCCGAGAGTTGCCCCGACAATACCGATGAGACAGAAACCAGCGAGCCAACCGATACCGAAAACAACATACCAGCAGACGAAACCGATACGGCAGAACCAGAGCCGGAACCGGAACCGGAAGAAACCCCCGATCCTCTAAGCACCGAAGCTCCTCTTTACCACAGCATTGAATCGCTCCTGTCCCATCTCAATGCCCTGGACCAAATTGCCATCGCCAACAACAACAACCGTGCGGCCGGTACTTCAGGCTATGAAGCATCAGTAGATTACGTAAAATCTCAACTTGAGTCATGGGGATACGATGTCACACTTCAAGGATTTACAATTGATGTCTACGACGTTGGCGAGGATCCTATTCTGGAACTGACTGGCCAAGAAAACACGTGGACATACCAAGAAGATTTCG